>CADBPA010000178.1 GCA_902796505.1 uncultured Ruminococcus sp. | reverse complement strand
CGTTCTGCGCAAGGGCGAACATATTGCGACCGTGGAGACCGCCGGGGCGACCGAGTCCTCGCTGACCGAAATGATGGTCGGCAAGAAGGTCGAACTCAACATCAAGCGCGAAACGCCGGTCGATCCGCAGGTGCGCCTCGAAGTCAAGGGCGTGTCCTTTACCGGGCCTGACGGCGTAAAGAAACTTTCGGATATCTCCTTTGCCGCGAGATCCGGAGAGATCCTCGGCATCGCCGGCATCGCCGGAAGCGGACAGCGCGAGCTGCTGGAAACCATCGCCGGGCTTCTTCGTCCGAGCGAAGGCGATATCCTGTATCACGATCCGAAAAGCGGAAGTCTCGAAGATCTGCGCAACAAAACGCCCGGACAGATCCGCGATCTCGGCGTTCGGCTTTCGTTTGTCCCGGAGGACCGCCTCGGCATGGGACTTGTCGGCAACATGGACATCATCGACAATATGATGCTGCGCAGCTACGGCAAAGGAAGCGGCGTCTTTGTGGACCGCAAGGATCCGAGATCGCTCGCCGAGCGGATCATCAAGTCGCTGGAAGTCGTGACGCCGAGCGCGAAAACGCCGGTGCGCCGTCTTTCGGGCGGTAACGTGCAGAAAGTCCTTGTCGGGCGCGAGATCGCCGCGGCGCCGACCGTCCTGATGGCAGCCTACCCGGTGCGCGGTCTGGACATCAACTCTTCTTACATGATCTACGATCTGCTCAATCAGCAGAAAGCAAACGGCGTCGCCGTCATTTTCGTCGGCGAAGACCTGGACGTCCTGCTCGGCCTTTGCGATCGCATCCTCGTTCTTTGCGGCGGACAGGTCTCCGACGTCGTAAACGGCAGGGAAGCGACCAAAGAACAGCTCGGCGTTCTGATGACCAAAATGGGAGGTGATCGCGCATGAAGAACGGACAAAAGAAAAAAGACGCATTTTTCCACATCACAAAGCGCGCAAATCCTTCCTTAAAGCGCGGGATCATCGTCCGTGCCGTGGCGATCCTCGCGGCGTTTCTTCTCTCGGCGCTCGTGACCGTTCTTCTGACCGGAGACAATCCCTTCTCGGTTTTGTCCACCCTTTTTTCCGGCGCGTTCGGAAAGGGAAGAATGCTCAACACAATCCACGAGCTTGCGATCCTCCTCTGTATCTCGCTTGCCGTTACTCCGGCGTTCCGGATGCGTTTCTGGAATACCGGCGCCGAAGGGCAGACGCTGATGGGCGGGCTTGCCACGGCGGTCGTGATGCTTCTTTTGCACGATAAAGTACCGACCTTTGTCCTGATCCTTCTGATGTTCCTTGCCGCGCTTCTTGTCGGCGGTATCTGGGGCGTTATCCCGGCTTTTTTCAAGGCGAAGTGGAAAACCAACGAAACCCTCTTCACCCTGATGATGAACTATATCGCGATCCAGGCGATCGAATTTTTCCTGAAGATCGCGGACAAGCGCGGCTCGAACGTGGTCGATTCCGAGATGCTCGGCGGCGGCATCCCGAATCTGTTCGGCGTGCCGTATCTTTTCAACATCATCGTCGTCGCGCTCCTGACGGCGGCGCTGTACGTCTATTTGCAGTACAGTAAGCACGGTTATGAGATCTCGGTCGTCGGCGAGAGCGAGAATACCGCGCGATATATCGGGATCAACGTCAACAAAGTCATCATCCGCACGATGATCCTTTCGGGAATGATCTGCGGTCTCGGCGGTTTTCTGATCGTCGGCGGCGCGTCTCACAGCATCGATTCCAATATCGTCGCCGGGCGCGGATTTACCGCGATCATGGTCTCCTGGCTCGGAAAATTCAATCCGATCATGATGATCCTGACGGCGCTTCTCATCGTTTTCCTCGGCAGAGGCGCCGATGAGATCACCACCATCTTCGGTCTGAACAAATCCTTCTCGGACATCCTGACCGGAATCATCCTCTTCTTTATCATCGGCTGCGAGTTCTTCATCCGCTATGAGATCCATTGGAACAAAGAGCGGATCCGGGAATTCTTCCACGATATCGGCAACTTCTTTGTGACGCTGCCCGAAAAGGTAAAACTTCTGTTTTCCGGCAAAAAAGCTGAGGCAGAAAAAATCGCAGACGAAGAAAAACAAAGCGGAAAGGAGGACGCGTGATGAGCTGGTTACCCTTCTTTATCTACAGCGCCGTCTGCCAGGGGACGCCCCTGCTTTTCGGTGCGACCGGTGAGATCCTCACCGAGAAATCCGGAAACCTGAACCTCGGTATTCCGGGTATCATGTACGTCGGCGCGATCTCCGGCGTGATCGGCGGATTCTTCTATCAGACCTCCGTCAAGACGGTGAACCCCGTCCTCGCGATCCTGATCCCGACGCTCTCCTGCCTCCTCGGCTCCTTCCTCGTCACCCTGATCTATTGCTTCCTGACGATCAGTCTGCGTGCCAACCAGAACGTGACCGGTCTTGCGATCACGACCTTCGGCGTCGGACTCGGCAATTTCTTCGGCGGCTCGCTGATCAAGGTCGTCAAGAGCGAGGTTCCGTACATCGCGCTCACCAAGATCTCAAAGTATTTTAAGCAGTCGCTTCCGTTTGCGAAAAACCTCGGCTGGTTCGGACAGATCTTTTTCTCCTACGGTTTCATGGTCTATCTTGCGATCGCTATTGCGCTCATCGCCGGATTTGTCCTGAAAAAGACGAGAATCGGTCTGCATCTGCGCGCGGTCGGTGAAAGCCCGGCAACGGCGGACGCCGCGGGGATCAACGTCTCCCGCTATAAATACTGCGCGACGCTTCTCGGCGGTATGATCGCCGGACTCGGCGGACTTTACTTCGTGATGGACTATTCTTCCGGCATCTGGGCGAACAACGGATTCGGCGACCGTGGCTGGCTCGCCATCGCCATCGTGATCTTCGCCGTCTGGAAGCCGCATCTCAGCATTCCGGCGTCCTATCTCTTCGGCGGACTCTATATCCTCTTCAATTATATCAACGTCGGTACCGCGATGATCCCGATCCTGAAAATGCTTCCGTATATTGTCACGATCGTTGTGCTGATCCTGATCAGCGTGCGGAAAAAGCGCGAAAACCAAGGACCTGCGTCGCTCGGACAATCCTATTTCCGGGAGGACAGATAGCTTTTTTCCGGATACCGCCGCCTAAAAACGGCGGTATCCTTTCGCCGCGCAAAACGGCGGTATCCTTTCGCCGCACAAAACGGCGGTATCCTTTTCCGGAAGATCTCGGATCGCGTTGTGGCATCAGAAAGGAAAAACGTATGGAAATTCTTGCAACCCTGAAAGACGACCGATACCCCTACGACGGCATCGAGGAGGTGCGGCAGGTGGCGCGCGCCATTCTCATCAACGACCGCGGGGAAGTCTGTCTGCATCATATTCTCGGAGACGATATCTTCGGGCATCGGGATTACTACGAAACGCCGGGAGGTGGTGCTGAGCCGGGGGAAACTCCGGACGAGACGGTGCTGCGCGAGATCCGCGAGGAGACCGGGATCGAAGGCGAGATCCTCTGCGAGATCGGCGAGGTAGACGACGATTATAATCTGATCCGCCGCCATAATCTTAACCGTTATTTTCTCGTCCGCGCCGTCTCCTACGGAAAACCGAAACCGGAGGATTACGAGCTGGACGTTCTGGCGGATACCAAGTTTTATCCCTTGGAAGAGGCGATCGGGCTTTACCGGAATATGTGCAAAGGGGATCTTGAGATCCTCGTCTCGCGCAGGGAACTTCCCGTCCTGCTGCGCGCCGCCGAACTGCGCCCGGATCTCTTTCATCGGGATGTGAAGTAAGCCGCAGCACGGCATTTTACGAAAATGAAAAACGGCTTTGCGTTTGCAGAGCCGTTTTTTTCGGATCAGGTCCGGGTGATCCAATATGCCGTACCTTCCGGAATCGGTTTTTCCGCCGTCAGGCGAAGCTGATAGCAGGCGGTATCGGCAAAGGGGATCTGAACCGATTCGCCGGAAACGGGGGATTCGGTCGCTTCGTTCCAGCTGAGTCCGTCGAAACTTTCGAGGCGGACGGTATTTCCGCCGGGGAAGAAGGTGCGGAGGATATTGACGGTATAAATGCCGCCGAAATAGAGGCGGACGGTGCGGCGGTCCTCGGAATATTCCGCCCCAGCGCCCGGGAGTTTCATCACGTCCTCCGGCGTTTTCGAGCAGCCGGAGAAGAGCGGATAGCCGTACCGATGCAGCGAAAGCGATTCGAGGCAGGGCGCCTCCACGCCAGAAAGGCGAATGCGAAGATGCTTATAATTTCCCTCCGGGAGGAAAACGGCTTTGCAGTAGCCGACCGAGCTTCCCGAGGCGAGCATCCGCGCTTCCTCCTCGCCGTCTTTTTGCTCGATCGCCTCGACCGTAAACGCGTGAATTCGCTCTCCAAGTTCGATTTTTTCTTTGAGGATCAGGACGTTGAAAAGAGAATCTGCCTCTAAATAAAGGTCGATAACAGGGTTTTTATCGTCTTTTTTCGCCGCGTAAAATCCTTCGTGTCCGCCGATGAGATTTTCGGGTGAAGTCTGTTCGCAAAAGACGGAGGAGGCTTTGATGCGCGCCCCTTTCGCGTAATCTTTCGCGAGCATTTCGGTAATGTGCCGGTGCGAGACCGTCGCGTTTTCGACGTCGGTCAGGAAGAGTTTTCCGCGCCGGTCGGGAGGGAAGTTCAGAAGCATCATCGCGCCTCTGCCGATCGAATCGAACCAGATGCGGTCGATCGCCTCCGGGGATTTCACCTGATCGTCCTGCGACGCGTGATAGAACCAGCCCGGACGGATCGAAACGTCCACCTCGGCAGGGATATAGCGTTCGCCGCCCTGAACGCCGGTATTGAGGACGGGCGGCGTCTCCACCGCGAGATACTTCGGATCGATCGAGGCAAAATGCGTTTCGCCGGCGAAACCGCGTTCGTTGCCCACCCAGCGGAAGGAGACGAAGGGGGTCGCTCCGATCGAGCCGAAAATGCCGGCGTGCGGCTGATGCTTGCGGATGATCGCCGCCCAATCCGCCCAGCGGTATTCGGTCTCCTGGCTTCCGGCGCCGTCCCACCAGACCTCGTCGATGCGGCCGTATCCGGTCATCAGCTCTTCCAGTTGCTTCGCGTAATAGTCGCTGTATTCGTCGGTCCCCCAGTAGGGCGAGTGCCGGTCCCATGGCGAAACGTAAAGTCCGGCTTTGACGCCGAGGGCTCGGCAGGCGTCGGTGAATTCTCTCACGATATCGCCTTTTCCGTCCCGATAGGGGCTGTTTTTCATCGAATGCTCCGAATAGTTCGTCTGCCAGAGGCAGAACCCGTCGTGATGCTTCGCCGTCAGGATGGCGAGTTCAAACCCGGCGTCCTTCACCTGGCGGATCCAGGAGAAAACGTCGCATTCGGTCGGTGCAAAGCTTTTTTCCGCCTCCTGACCGTTGCCCCACTCGTTGTCGGAGAAGGTATTGACGCCGAAGTGAAAAAAGGCTTTTTTGCCGAGTTTCAGATGGGCGAGCTGTATCTCGTCCGGCGTTGCGCCGAACGGTGTAAGTCCGTAAAAATCGCGATCCATAGCGGCTCCTTGTGCGCAGGCTGCGCGCTTTCATTATAGCATAAGCCGCCGCCGAATGCAAGGGTTTAGAAAAATGAATATTTTTTGCATAAATGTTTTATTTTCTCTTGACTTTCGCGGCGATTTCTATTATAATATATGTTAAATCTAATACAAATCCGAAAAGGACCAGGCCATGACCAGAAAACAAGCAAGAGAAAACGCTTTTCT
>CADBPA010000177.1 GCA_902796505.1 uncultured Ruminococcus sp. | reverse complement strand
TCTGCCGCGAGAGGGAGGAGACGCTCTCCACCACGAAAGAAGACCTTCTCCGCCTCGCCGACCTGCTCGACCGCGCCGCCGACCAGAACGCCTACTGTATCGTCGCCGGCAAGGAAAAGCTCGACGCGGCAGGAGACCTGATCCGCGCGACGCTGGAGCTTTGATCTGCGGTACGCCAAGGATCTGACCGCATCGGAAAAAGAATATTTTATGCGCGTTCCCGCCTTTGCGAGAACGCGCTCTCTTTTTTTTATTCGCGCCTTTTGCGCCGAAATATCGCGGAGTCCGACCGGATGATCTCTCTTTCTCCGGTCTGCGACCGGATGCGATCTTTTTCGCATTTTTCCCGCAGAGGATGACCGAGCTTCGCCGCAGAATGCGACAGAAAATCCCCCGATTTTGTGCTATAATGTTCACAAATCTTTGCAAAAGGGGTATTTTTCGATGGACAGCATGGATAAAATGGAACGCTCCGGCGACGGAGAGCAGACCGCGGAAGAGAAACGGCGCAAGGCGGACGTCTCCGGTGCGGAAGCCTCAGCGGACGGCGAGGGAAGGACGGACGGCGCGCGGGGAGGCAAGGTGAGGCGGCGGTGGTTTGCCGGGCTGAAGGGGGCGATCTCGGCGCAGCTCTCCTCGCGCAAAGCCGACCGGCTCGCGCCGCTGATCGACGTTTTCGTTCTGCTGATCGCCGTCCTGTTTGCCGGCCGCCATCTGATCTTCGGCTCGTATCCGCTTGCGGTCGCTCTGCTTGCCGTTCTGCCCGATCGGGTATGGATCGCGCTGGCCGGGGCGGTCGGCGGATCGCTCTTTCTCGGCAAGTCGGGGATCATTTACGCGATGATCGCGGTGCTGACCGTCTTTTTGCGGATCGTGATCTCCGGCGGCGGTACGGCGGACGGCGAAACGGCCGATCCGCGCCCTTCGGGGCTGTTCCGGGAAGCGCCGATGCTCCGGGTGTGCTGTGCGGTCATCAGCGGATTCGTCGCGGCGGTGTACGAGGTATTGCTCAACGGTCTCACGCTGGCGACGGTCGCCTTCGGGCTTTCGATGGTGCTTCTGCCCGGTCTGCTCGTCCTCGCCTTTTACGGATTCTTCGATTGCGGCATCGGCGCAAAGGATCTTCTCTTCGGCGGCAGGTCGCTCTTCGCCTCCTCCGGCAGGGATTTCCGGCGCAGAATGGCGCTGATCTGGTATCGCGCCTCGGCGGCGGTCTTTCTCTTTTTCATCACCTACTCGCTCGACCGCGTCTCGCTTTTCGGCATTGATTTTTCCTACGTTTTCGCGGCGGCGGCGACGGTCTTCCTCGCCAAACGCTTCGGTCCGCTCTACGCGGCGGCAGGCGGTTTTCTCGCCACGCTTGCGCTTTCGGCGCAGTTCTCGGTCGCGTTCGCGCTCGCCGGGCTTGCCGCCGGACTGCTCTTTGCCGTCGGTCCGATCTACGCGCTGGCAGGGGGATGCGTCGCGCTTTCGGCGTGGAGTTCTTACGCGGCAGGCCTCACCGGCCTGCTCTCCACCCTGCCGGAATATCTGATCGGCGGACTCGCGGTCTATCCCCTGCTCGGAAAGATCCGGAAGGAGGCGGAGCAGGCGCCCAAAGAGGACGTCGCCCGATCGGCAACCGATATGGTCGGCACGATGGCGCTCGCCTATCAGGGAAAACAGCGCGGCAGAATGGAGGCGCTGGAGCGTTCGCTCGATCAGCTGCCGGCTCTGCTCCGCCGCCTCGGCGAGGGGGACGACCGCCCGGACGAGGAGGAATACCGCAGGCTCTGCACCGATTGCGCGGCGGCGCATTGCCGGGCGTGCAGCGGATACGAAGGCTGCCGCTCCGCGGGGGTGACGGCAGGGGCGAAGTCCTCCGTCCGCATCGGCGAAAAACTCTATCGCGGCGAGCCGGTCTCGCTCGCAGACCTCGACGATACGCCGCCCTACTGCACCGAGGGCGAAAATATTCTCGCCGGTATCCGCCACGGCGCGGCGCTTCTCGAAAGCGAGCGCGGCAGACCGCGCAGAACCGACCTCTTCGCCGACGATCTCGATCTGTTCTCGGACCTGCTCGGCGAGGTGCGCGCCGCCGAGGCGCGTGAGCGCGAAATGGACGGCGAACTCTC
>CADBPA010000176.1 GCA_902796505.1 uncultured Ruminococcus sp. | reverse complement strand
TCTCGCTTGCGCCGTACGCCTCGGGCAGGTGATCGAGCAGGAAATAGAGGAAGAGCATCTCGTTGCCCTGCGAATGCACCTCGGCGAGGTCCATCGGGGTGCTGTGGTCGTCGTTGTACCGCGCGTTCATATAATGGCCGAACTCATGCACGAAGGTGAAGGCGGTGGAGTAATATTCCTGACCGAAATAGAGATAGGGAATCCGGTCCTTGGGGAGAGAAGAGGTGAAGGCGCGCTCGCCCGCACCGGAGAAGAAGTTGTTGTTCTTGAAGAGGTCGCTCGCTTCGCCGTAGAAGGAGAGGTCTTTTTCGCCGATACTGCCGACCTGCTTCAGGTGTTCGGCGATCGCCGCCACCACTTCGGGGGAATCGAGGAAGGAGGCGTCGGCTCCGGAGGAGAAGTAGTGCATCCAATCGGCGTTTTTCGGCGCGGAGAAGAACTGCGCGTAGGCGAGATGGAAGAAGTATCTGCCGATATTGGCTTTGACGAACTCGCGCATCGCGGCGACGTCCGCCGGCGTGTAATCTCTGCCGTAGATCTTCGCGTAGGCGTAATCGGCGTAGTTCTGATATCCGCGGCGGGTCGCCATCTTGTTCTGTACCTCGATCAGCTCCTCATAGAGGCCGGGGACTTCTTTTGCCGTGCCGGGATCTTCGAGAACGCGGAAGGCGACCTCGATCTCGTTTGCGCGCCGCTTCAGCGCGACCATTTCGGGATCGCTGCTCTGACCGGCTTCTTCGAGTCGCGCGGCGATGCTCTCCGGCGTCCAGCCGTACTCTTCGGCGAAGAAATAGCTGCGCAGAGCGGAATCGTAAATCGCGAGGAAAAGCCCGCTGTATTCGGCATAGCATTCCTCAAAATAGGCGGAGATCTCGTTGTAGATCTCATCCCAGCCCTCGCCGGCGTCGTAGATCGTGAAGAACAGATAGGCGATCTCCTCCTGCTGCTGCAGAGCGGTCAGCGCCTCGTCGTAGGGGTTGAAATACTCGTTTTCAAAATCCTTGTTTTTCTGATAGAGCGGAGAGCTGCGGTCGAACGCCTCCGGCTCTCCGCCTTCGGGGATCGCGTATTCGGCGAGCGCCGCCTTGGCGGCCGCATAGAGCGCGGCGATCTCGGCTTTGTCCTCCTCGCCGAAGGAATAGACGAAATATTCGTCATAGGTATGTTCGCTGTCGAGGCGCGCATAGGCGTCGCAGCGGCTGCAGGGGACGATCAGGAAATAATCGCCCTCTACGTAGGCGAAATCGTGACCGAGCGCGGGGATCTCCTCGCTCGTGGTCTCGCCGCAGGAGCAGGTCAGCGTTCTGCTGCCCGGTTCGGTGCAGGTCGGCTCGACGACCGTCTCTGTGAAGGCGTGTTCGTGCGTCGGTTCGGTCTGCTCGCCCGGATCGTCGCTCGGCTGTTCGCCGCTCGGCTGTTCGCCGTTCGGCCGTTCGCCGTTCGGCTGTTCGGTCTCTTCGGGGAGCGTGCCGAAACTGAAGATGTCCATCTCGCAGGACGAGAGGGCAAGCGCGAAAGAGGCGATCAGCGCAAGGCAGATCAGGAGCAGGGAAAGTTTGCGTGTGAGTTTCATGAAATCTATCCTTTCTTGATGGAGTACAATAGATGAGCGATCGGCGCGCGAAATCAGAAATGAAAACGCTTTTTGAATTCCTCCTTGGTGGTCCTGCCGGAGATGGTGAAGGCTTCGAGCAGAACGAGCAGAGAAAGGCAGGCGGAGGTCAGGGGCGCCCAAAAAGAGGGGATGGCGCGGAAGCAGTCCACTCCGAGCATCCAGAGCAGAAACGGAACGACGCCAATCAGCTGCGAGAGGAAGAAAGCGCCGAAGCCTTCGCGGTAGAGATGCCTTGCCGTCAGCGAGAGGATCAGGAGAACGAGATTCATCGCAAAAGCGAGCATCGGAATGGCGTATCCCATCGCCCAGTCGATCTGCGGGGTGGCGAAATGGTTGACGCCCCAGAGCAGCACCGACGCCGAGATCAGCTGAACGGCGAGCTTGCGGAAGACGTAGGAACGCTTCAGCACCACCGTGCGGAAGAGCATAAAGGCGTAAAACGCCCCGAAGGCGACGAAGGGAAACCAGAACGGCCCGTCCTCCCCCCGCGTCAGCAGATTGACGAGGACCGAGACCGCCGTCGAGCCGAGGCAGAAGAACACCACGGCGCGGTAGAAAAGGCTCTTTTTGTCGAGCGGGCGGCTCTGCCGCTTCGGATAGCCGCGCTCTTCCTGCACCCCGTCGTCCTCCGAAAGCGGATTGAGGCAGAGCGGGCAGGTGGCGCGATCGGTCTTGACCAGAAGGTCGCAGTACTTACATTTTTTCATAATATACCAACAATTGTTTGCATTTTACTCGGTTTCGAGGTCGTTGGTCTCCAGCGTGACGGGAAGCCCCAGCCCGGTCAGCAGGCGGAAAAACTGCTTTTGCAGATCGCGCTCCATGATGGCGGAGGTCATCGTCATATAGACCTTTCCGCCGTAGTAGGTCACGCCCATATTGATCGGGGCGGAATGCGTCGCGCCGTTGGAGAAGATCACCCGGTCGATATATTTTTGCATCCCGGTGGGAATGCCGGGATCGCCGAGATTCGAGAGGCAGAAGCTGTTCGCGCGCTCGGAGAGGCGGTTATAGACCGCGCGCATCACGATATTTTTGAGAAAGAGCGGAACGATGCGCAAAAGGAAGATCTTTTCGCTGCGGATATTGCCGTACACGCGCGGCAGAAACGCCTCGTCCTTGGAAGCCTCGGTGATCTGCTCCTTGACGAGCTTCACGCAGTCGGCGAACGAGACCTTCGGATCCGGCAGGATCGAGGTGCGCACCACCATCGAGAAGTTGCGCAGCGTTTTGGTCTCGAAGCGCTTGCGGATGTCCACCGGGATAAAGACCTGGAAGGGATATTTTTTCGTCTTGCGGAACAGATGCGGCACGCGCGCGGCGGACCAGGTGAGCGCCGCGGTCAGAAACTGCGTATAGGAACAGTCGTACTCGGTGATGACCTTCTTGAAGGCGTCCTTCGGGACAGAGCCGCAGATCACGCCGAGCCAGCCGTCCTCATACCGCGTTCCGCTGATGAGGCAGGCGCGCTTCTCGCTTGTATCGACCTTGACGCCGGCGTCGTAAAGCTTCTGGAAACTGTCCTGATACTCCTCGAATACGCTCTCGGATTCTCCCCGGATCAGCCCTTCCGGATCGATCTCATGACCGCAGAGGCGCAGATAGGTATAGACCAGCGCCTTGAGAAACTGCATCGCGCCGTAGCCGTCGGTCAGCGAATGAAAGACTTCCAGTCCGATCTTGTTTTCAAAATAGCTCACCCGGAAGAGATAGCCGTTGTTTGCGTACGGCTCGATCGGGGAGAGCAGATAGGGGCTTTCGGGAAAGACCTCCGGCATCCTGCGGTTTTCTTCGAGATAGTACCAGAAAATGCCCGTCCGCAGGCGGACCTTGAAGACCTTGAACCGTTCGATGGTATTCTCCAGCGCCTCCGCGAGAAGCGCGGGATCGACCGGCTCGGTCAGGTAAAAATACAGCCCGAAGAGATTCCTGCGCTCTTCGTTGCTCGTGCAGGGAAAGATCTTTGCCGCGTTGTCGAGATCCGACCAGCCTTTCATGCTCCGCCGCTCCTTTCGTCTTGCGTTTGTCTTTTTCGGGCGGAACGTCCTTCGGAGAAGACGCCCGGTTTGCGAAAAGTCTACTCTATTATAACACACCCGCGCGCGCAAATCAATGCTTTTCGGAAAAATCCTCTCCGGCGGCTTCGGTCGCGCGCTCCGCCGCCGCGTCCTCATCGGAGTCCTCCGCGGCAGACTTCACGCCGGAGGCTTTCTCCTCCGAGGATCTTGCGGCGCGCTCCTCTTTGGCTCTCGCGCCGGGCGCGGTGTCGCAGGAGTGGCGGTAGACGACGAAGCGGGTGAAAAGAAACTCGGTGATGAGATTGGCCGCCATCGTCACGCCGAGGACGAGATATTCGTTCGCCCCCTTTTGCTCGGCAAGCTCGCCGAGGACGGTGGAGACCGGGGTAAAGACGGCGTAGAAGGCGAGGACGAGAAGCATCGCGATCCTGACGTTGTTCGCCGACTTGAAGGTGTATTTGCGGTTGATCGTGAAATTCCAGATGACCGAGAGCAGGAGGGCGATCAGGTAGGACACCCAATAGTTCCAGCGGAAGATCTCGTTCATCAGCGAAAAAGAGCCGATCTCCACTAGCCCGGCGCTGACCGAGATGAGAGTAAATTTGATCGCTCGGAAGATTTCTTTGACCGTCGTTTTTTGCATAATGTAAATTCCTTGATCGAAAATAAAAGATGAAAAATGATAAGAATTATTTGCTTTTTCAGTCAAAAAGCGGTTCGATGAGCGCGGCGACCGCTTCCAGCGCCTCGCGGATCTCGTCGTCAAAACGCGAGAAGGTCGGCGCGTCCATATCGATCACGGCAAGCACGCGGCTGCCGCGCAGGATCGGAACGACGATCTCCGAGCGCGAGAGGGAAGAGCAGGCGATATGTCCGGGGAACGCGAGAACGTCCGGCACGACGATCGACCGTCCTTCCGCCGCCGCCTTTCCGCAGACGCCTTTGCCGAAGGGGATCTTCGTGCAGGCGACCTCGCCTTGAAACGGACCGAGGAAGAGTGCGTCTCCATCGTCGCTCTTCCGGGCAAGATAGAAGCCGCACCAGTTGAGGCCGCCCATGCGGTTGAGACAAGCCGAGAGATTCGAGAGATTCGAGACGAGCGGGAGCGATCGATCGATCAGCGCCTTCGCCTCGGCAAGGAGCGTTTCATATTCTTTCTTCATTTTTTAAATGCCTTTCTTCGCCGATTAGAGCGGAACGGGAACACGTCAGAGCTTGACGCGCTCCTCCTCGCCGCGCGCCTCTCTGCCGGAGGCGATCCTCTCCTCGCGGTAGGCGTCGGCGTTCTTTTCGGCGTAGTTCTGGTGGTATTCCTCGGCGGAATAGAAGGCGGAAAACGGCTCGACCGCAACGCAGACCGTCTTTCCGGTCTCCCGCCCGATCTTGGCGATCGCCTCCTCCGCCGCGGATTTCTGCCGCTCGTCGGTATAGTAGATCGCGCAGGTGTAGGAACGCCCCCGGTCGATGAACTGCCCGCCGTCGTCAAACGGATCGATATTGTAAAAATAGACGGCGAGAAGCTCCTCGAAGGAAACCTCGTCGGGATCGAAAGCGACGCGGACGGTCTCGCGGTGACCGGTCTTCTGCGCCTTTACAAGCTCATAGCGCGCGTCCGCCTCGCTGCCGCCGCAGTAGCCGCTCTCGGCTCCGATCACGCCGGGGATCTCGTGATAGGGCTTTTCCATGCACCAGAAGCACCCTCCGGCAAAATAGGCTTCTTCGATCTTTTTCATGAAGATCTCCTTGCTTTTTGATATATTATGATAAGAAAAGTTTACTTTTCACCCGTTTTCCGGGATTTTTTCGCGGCTCTGCAGTCCTCCGCGCGGAGGAGAACGCTGAATTCTTCGCAGACCAGCGTCAGATCCTCGTCAAAGGTCATCCCGCGCTCGGCAAGCTCCCGGGTGAAAAACTCCCGGTGTACCTTCCGCCAATAGGCGAGCGAGCGGTCGCCTTCGCCTTCGGCTTCGGCAAATTCCTCGCCGACCTCGGAAAATCTGCATACCGTCACCCGGTCGGTGCGGATCAGCGCGACGGCGTACCCCTGCGAATTTTCGATGACCGAGAGGTCGCCCTCCTTCGGGATCGGTTCGCCGTCCGCGGTGTAAAGCGGATACGCCGAGCAGGTCGCGCGCTTGATCCCGCGATGCACAAGGCCGGCGAGCTTGTCGGGGCTGTCGCCGAACGCCCAGCATTCGCAGGGAAGGCAGACGCCGGTCTGCGCGCGATAAAGTGCGATCATCTCCTCAGGGGATACGACCGAGCCTTCGTAGATCAGCGTTTCGGGATGCGAAAAGGCGAGCGTATCGGCGATCTTCGGATCGCGCAGGAGAAGATTCAGCTGCCCCGGCTCCTCCTCGCCGTAAGCGTTTGTCATCATGAGGCGGCGATAGGGAACAAAACCGCATTTTTCCTGAACGCGCGCCGAGCGGCGGTTGAAATCGAAACGGCCGCAGAGCAGAACGTCGATTTTTTCTTCGTCGAACAGCCGGCGGATCACCGCCTGCACCGCCTCGGTCATCAGCCCCTGCCCCCAGCGATCCTTCGCCAGCGTAAAGCCCAGCTCGCAGCCCGAAAGATCCGCAAATTCGGTGAAGCCGTCGGGGATCTCCTTGAGTCCGATCGAGCCGATCACCCTGCCGCCTTCGACCAGAGCGAGATCCCGGCGCCGCTCAAGAAACCGGTCGAGGATCTGCCGGCTTTCGTCAAGATCCCGATGCGGAAGCCAGCCTGCCGGCTGCCCCACGCCGTCCACCTTCGCGTAGGCGTGAAAATCGTCGAGATCCTCCGCAAGAAAAGGACGGATCGTCAGCCTCTCGGTGCACAGAGCGGATCTTTCAAAGGATGATATGTCAACTATTCTTTGCATTTTTTACAAAATCGAGGCGAGATCGGCGAGGTCTTCCTCGGTCGTGGACCAGGAGGTCGCAAAGCGGACGACCGTGCGATGCTCGTCGAATTTCTCCCAATATCCGAAAGAGACCTTTGCCGCAAGCTCCTGCATCTTTCCGTCGTCGAGAACGACGAAGATCTGGTTGGTCGGCGAATCGAGGAAGAGACGGTAGCCCTTTTCGAGAAAGAGCGCGCGGAGTTTTTCCGCCATCGCCATCGCGTGCCGGCCGATTTCAAAATAGAGGCCGTCGGTGAAGAGGGTATCGAACTGCACGCCGAGCAGCCGCCCCTTGGCAAGAAGTGCGCCGTGCTGTTTGATCTGTGCGATCTTCGCCTTCGGCAGATCTCCCTTCGGAAAGACCACCGCTTCACCGCAGAGTGCGCCGACCTTCGTGCCGCCGATATAGAACACGTCGGCAAGCGAGGCGATATCGGCAAGCGTGAGATCGCAGGCAGGGCTGGCAAGGCCGTAGCCGAGCCGCGCGCCGTCGATGAAGAGCGGGATGCGGTAATGATGCCGGTGGCAGACCGCCGCGATCGCCGAAAGCTCGCGCTTGGTGTAGAGCGTGCCGTACTCGGTCGGGAAGGAGAGATAGACCATACCGGGGTAGACCATATGTTCGTGGTTTTCATCCTCATAGAACGCCTCGATCATCCGCTCGATATCCTCGGCGCAGATCTTTCCGTCCTTCTGCGGAAGCGTCAGGACCTTGTGGCCTCCGCGCTCGATCGCGCCGGCTTCGTGCGCGGCGATATGCCCGGTCTCCGCCGCGATCACGCCTTCATAGGGCGCAAGCAGCATATCGATGACGACCTGATTGGTCTGCGTTCCTCCGGCGAGGAAAAAGACCTCCGCCTTCGGCGCGGAGCAGGCTTCGCGGATCTTTTTTGCCGCGCTCTTCGAGTACTCGTCCGAGCCGTAGCCCGGCTGGGGTTCGAGATTGGTGCGGAGCAGGGCGTCGAGGATCGCGGGATGCGC
>CADBPA010000175.1 GCA_902796505.1 uncultured Ruminococcus sp. | reverse complement strand
TTTCCTACGCCCGGCGGCGCGACGACGAGGATGGAAACCGGAAAAGAATCCGCTTTCTTCTGCACACGTTGTTCCAAGCGATTCAGTTTCTCATACGCCGCCTTCTGGCGCGTTTTATGGAAGAGATATATTCCGAGCGAAATGTTCAGCAAAAAGAAGGAAGATTTCAGGAAAACGGCGACGTCAAGCAGAAATTTGACAACTTGAGTGTACAAATGAAGAAAATCAAACGCCTTGGCAAAGTAAAAATACCATGCGAAGAAGGATAGGATCACCGTCACGATATTCAGATTACACATCCACAAAAACAGCAAGAACTTAGAATATCGATGCCCCTTGTTCCACAGGATAAAATCCTTGATATATTCACGGATCGGTATCAGGATCTTTTTCTCGAAGCGGAGATAGACCTTCAATGGTTTGCTCTTCACCAGATAATCGACGTTCCGCTTGCGGATCGCTCCTTCCGCAGCCGCACGAACGCCGAACAGAAGCGGCAGAAGGATCACAAGAATCTTGCTGACGTCCGACAAAAGAAGAGAGCTTTTCCTCAGATAAAAACCGCAATTCTCGCCGTTACAAAAGATGTGCGGAAATACCGTTATCTTTGCCCGAAATTCTTCCCAAGTAAAAGGCAGAAATCTTTCCACCGGAATAGCCGGGATCTCGTTGACCGTCGGCGTCACGTCATAAGAAAAGAAGAGCGTGAAATAATAGGCGACCGATCGCCCGAAGTCGCAGATCGCCCGAAATAATCGTTCATAGGAAAGACGGCAGCGCCATGCGCCGTACCCCGCCGTCAGAAGGAAGAAAAACATCGCTAAGAATAAAAACGAGCGTCGCCTCCGTTTGGAAAAAAGATGATCGTAACAAGGCGTTTTTTGTGCTTCTTCAAATTCTGCCAAGCGCTCTTTCGCGTACGGATACCGAACGATTTTTCTTTTCTTTCCTGATTTCATAGCAGCCCCCAGCAATACCGCGCGTATCCGAGCAAAAAGATCAGAAGAAGCGTTGCGGCGATCCCGATGATATAGCGAAATTTACTCATATTCAACCTGTTCCGTCCTTTCTCCCCGACGGATTGATCGCCGGGGTTTTGCTTTATTTCTTCTTGCGGTTTTTCAGCCGCCGTATCCCCGTTTGTATCCATTCCGAAATCATTTTCACAAGCGCCGTAATCGGCTCGCGGAAGACAAGTACCAGAACCAGCACCAGCGATACCGAAAGAATCGGAAGAAAAACTCCGGCAAGTTCTTTCAGCACAGACGTCTTCTCCTCTTCCGCAAAGGTCGGAAAGGAGATTTTTTTCGCGGCGGTCTCCACCGCGTCGCGGATCGTTCCGGCAACCGTTTCGGCAGGCGTCGGCGCGGGGCGGTAGATCCCGCCTCCGACGAAAGAGAGCGGGTCCATCGAAACGGTATACACCTTTGTATCGTAGTGATTCCGCAGGTCCATCTGCAGAACGTTGAAATCCCGATAGTACTTCTCCCGGAAGAGAATCATATCCGAAGTTTTGTGCCGGACGAAAGCGTCCCAGAAAGAAACGTCGGCGGAGGCGTAATAATCGTAGGTATCGAAGCGGAAAAGCGTAAACACTTCGTCGGATGCGTACGCCTGTTTCATCTTCGCTTTGATCTCGGCAGCGTCTTCCTGCGCAACGTAATAGCGCGTACAGAGCGCCGTGTCGCTGAGCCGGTACGCCTCCTTCAGATCTTCTCCGGACAGCGAGACGAACGCGGGAATATTCTTGATCGAATCTGCGGCGTTGTCTCCGAAAACTCTGCGCCAGACCGTATTGAAAAAACCGTATTCCGCAGCCGCCTGCAGGAAGCTGCGCCCGTCGTCCCCGCGGGACAACAGCGCCTGCGCGGTGTCCTTGTCGATCCGGAAATTCACCTGCTGAAATTCTTCCGAAAACGGATCGTCCGTATTGGCGATTGCCTGCTCCAGGTCCTTTCTCGAAATCAACTCCTGAAAAGATTCCCCGAAGTCGTCGTACCGAACGAAGAACAGATTCCACGACGGATAGACGCCGTATCGGTTCAAATAAATCTTCATTGCCTCTTTTCCGATACCGAAATCGCAGGACTCGACGCCCATCCCCATATTGTTCGGGATGTAATTCGTAGCAAAATTGAATTTGGAGGGGCTTTTCATCAACGTGTTATAGGGATAGGATTTGTACTGCATGATCACACCGTTCGTATAGCTGCAGGAATAGTTTCCGGTGATGGATTCGATCCACCGATGATTCAGAACGTCCTCGCTCGCCGTCTCGAAACAAGCGGAAGGGATCGAAAAATAAACGGTCTCCAGAGTGGAATACCATCCGGCGCCCTTTGCCGAGCTGTCGAGACGATAAAAGGTCGTTCCGACGTCCACCAGCCGGATCTCTCCGGTATCCGCCGACACCGTACGAACGGTTTTTCCGTCTTCCACCGTCGTCCCAAAAGCATAGATCGTATTCTCAACGCAGATTCGGGTGATCCTGTCCTTGGTAAGATACCGGACCTCACAGATCCCGAAAGCGCCTTCCGTCAGCAAGGACGAAAGCGTTTTCCCGCTTGCTGCGGTATCGAGTTTGCATCGTGCCTTGACGACCGTTTCTTCGGCGCCGACGGTATCGAAGACGAAAGGATATTTCTCCCCGCCTGAGCGCATTGTGACGTTCATTCGCTTGTAGGGCGGATTTTCCTTGGCGTTTCCGTCGTAGAGATAGAGATACAGATATTCCTCGGTATCGTGGACGCAGATCTGAGAGATCGGCGCGGTGGCCGATTTCGGATAACTTGCTTTGATTACGGACACCGTGGTATCAAAATAGGTCGCCAGATCCTGCAGGGGCGAGGACAGGAGCAGTTCGTTGTCGATATTTTTGAAGCGGAACGTCTGCCCGACGGCAAACTCCGCATAGCCTCCGTCGGCAAGATTCAGCGTCAGCGTTTCCAGATCGTAATACACGTCCACAATGGGAGTATCCGACAGCGGGAATGTGCCGACCGTGGACACCGCAAGAAAAAGCCGATTTTCGATCAGGATATCCTCATAAGAATTCGGATCGACATCCTCCGGCAGGTCCTCGTTCTGCGGAAAGACCATATGAGGGCGGTAACTGTCGTTCCGGTTGTCGCGATAGGTCAGCGTTCCGATGCCGGAGCCGGTAAAGGGATCCCCACGCACGCAGAAGGATTCGAGATTCGGATTATAAAGGTACAGCCGGAACCAATACTGACAGATCTCTGTCCCCGCGTTTCCTTCGTCCTCGCAGACCACGAACTCCGGCGCGCTGATGCCGATGAGCTTCATTTCGTCGTATCCGGGTTTTCCTGCGTTTGCGATATATTCTTCCGGGTTGATGAAATCGGCGATCCCCTCCGGCAGCGTCGCGTCCGGTTCCGCCTTGATTCCGGGATCGGCAAAAACGGCGATCGGAGGAAGCGACAAGAAGATCAGCAGAGAGAGAATACCGGAAAGAATACGAACGGAAAGTTTCTTTTTCATACCGTGCCGCCTTTCCGGATCCTGATCGGGTGAATCGCATTCTCGCTACCGCCGGAATGCGTCGGACCGGGTTCTACCTTCGGCCACGGTTTGTCTTCCTCTTCGGTCGCACCTTCGAGCGGAACTTCGTCTTCGGGGATATACGTCCAGCCCTCCTCCGGATTAAAATAGCGGACGTAGGTCACGTCGGATTCCGAATCTTCCGTATGCAGAATCAGAATTTCCGGAGCGTCCGGGTCATTCGGATCGGGCATCGCGTCGGGACCTACAATCGGAACGCTCGCTTCCTCTCCGTTTTCGGATGGCGTTCCGGAATCACTGCCGTCGGAAACAGATGAGGTCGGATCGGTCGGAGTGTGCTCCGCTTCATTGCCGCGGGGAGACGGCGTCGCCTTTTCGCGTCCGGCAACGACTCCGACGGTATCTTCATGTCCTTGCGACAGCGAGATCCATGCGCCGCCAACGAGAAAAATGATAAGAATGAGGATGATGGTTTGT
>CADBPA010000174.1 GCA_902796505.1 uncultured Ruminococcus sp. | reverse complement strand
TTGAGGATATTGGAGAAATCTCCGTCGTCGCCGAGCACCTCGGTGAGTTTATGAGAGGCGATCTTCCGGTACATTCCGTCCGGCTCGTTTCCGTCCGCGTCCTGCCATGCGATGATGGCGCCGGACTCGTCGTAGACCGGAGCGTAGTCCAACAGATCTCCGAAATAGGCTTCTTCGAGAAGGGAGTACGAATCAAAGTCATCGGTGCCGAGGCCTTCAAGATAGCCGCGCGAGAGGCCGAGCATAACGCCCGTTACCTTTTCCTCGCCGTTCATCCAGCCGATGATGATGTCATCCGCCGAGCCGTCGTCTTTCAGCATGACCGGCGTATAGCCGAAAAGGTCGCCGATATAGCGATCGTTGACCATGCCGTAGAGATCAAGGGTAATGCTGCCGTCTTCTTCCACATAGAGAAGATCCGCGACCGTCTGCCCTTTTCCGAGAATGCCGTTGACGATCTGCATATCGCCGAAGCCGAGTGCCGAAGCAAACTGCAGCAGCAGTGCGTCACCGATCTGCGAGCGGAACACGCCGAGCAGATCGTTCGAGTCACCGAACGAGGAGATCAGGCTGCCGAGATCAAGCGGCGCGATCAGCTCAAAGAGCGTCGGATTTTCGGTATCCTCATAATCGAGAACGTAACTTGCGCTCGCCTCGTCGAAATGATAAGAGACGCCGAGCAGATAGCCGATCTTGACGTCCGAAAGGAGGTTTTCGAGATCGAATTCGATGATCTTGCGGATACTCTTCCCTTCGAGCGCTTCCTTCGCCGGCTCGGAGAGCAGATCCTCCGGCAGGAAGCCGAAGATATAGTCCAGCGTGGTATTGTCAAGGATATAATCGAAGCCCTCGCCCGAAAAGATCTTTGCGACGGGGAGCGACATCACCGAATCCGGGATGAACTTCTCCGCGTCCTCGGGCAGGACGAGGCCGTATTTTTCGGTGAGCGCGCGCAGCGTCACCTCATCCGAGGCGCCGGAGAAGCTGACGATCTCCTTGTAGGCGTCCGAGATGCTCATCGAGGTATAAGGCTTTTCCGCGTCGCGGTCCACATACCCGTCAAGCGTTCCTTCGGGGATAAACTTCCACTGCTCGAGCTTGTCGTATGTAACGTTATCGTAGGCGTAGTAAACCGTGCCGACGATCGCGCCGATACAGGAAACGAAGCCGAGAATAAAGGCAAGAAGCAAAGCGATAAAACGCATTTTCGTTCTCCTTTTTCATAAACTGAACTTTTTCTTTTATTATAGCATAATAAATCCGGCTTTTCAAGACTTTTGCGCCGATTGTTTTGTTATTTTTTTGCAAATTTTCCTTCGGTATAGTAGGTCGCCTCGCTGTCGGCGACGTGAAGGGCGAAGGCGAGGGGGAACATCTCAAAAGCGGCGGAGACGTTGCGCGGATCTTCCCTTTCGGAGGAATAGCCCATATGATAGCGGATGGCGAACGCCTCCTCACGCGTCAGGCGCATAAAGCCGTTGATGATATAGACGCTCTTTTCGCCGTGGCCGTACGGGAGCGGATCGTTGAACTCAAAGCTGTCCACCTGCACCCACTTGCCGGTCTCATCCTTGACGTTCCGTTTCCCTCTTTTGTACACGCCGACCTTGCACAGGTCGTGCAGCAGCGCGACGATCGCGATCGATTCCTCCGAATAGGAGAAGCCGAAGCGCTCTTTCAAGGCGGGATTGGAAAGATAGTCGCAGAGGCAGTCGTAAACGTTCAGCGAATGGTCGAGCAGTCCGCCGTCCACAGAGGAATGGAAGCGCGCGCTCGCGGGTGCGTCAAAGAAATCCGATTGGGGGGAGAGCAGATATTCGAGCAGTTTGTCGGCTCCCTCGCGGGTGATATTTTCCCGATAGATCTTCAAAAATCGTTCTTTGTTTTGTTCTTTATCCGGCATAGGGATTCTCCTTTTTTCGATTCAGCGTAAAAAGACGGTGCGAGGCGGCGTAGGCGAGGCTTTCGGTCAGCCCGGCGACCGTCTTGACCTCGATGAGGCAGGTGGCGTTTTCGGGGAGGAGCGAAAGCTTTTCGGCAAGGGGGACGCTTCCCCGACCGAGCGGAAGATGCGCGTGCCTGCCGTCGCTGTCGTGAAGGTGCATATGGATGAGGCGGTCGGGGTGATCCCGATAGGCGAAAGCGTCTTTTCCGCCGAGGCAGTGCTCATGGCCGGTGTCCAGCGTCAGGGCGAAGACGGGGCTCGCGAAAAAGATCGGAAACGCCGCGATCTGCGCCTCAGTGAAGGGATTCGAGTCCACGTTTTCGATCGCAACGCGGACGCCGCTTCCGCCGATCTCCTCTTCGCACGCCGAGACGAACGCGCGGACGTTTGCAAGATATTCGTCTCTGTAAACGTCTGTGAGCAGAACGACCTGATCCGGCAGGGTGACGTAGACGCCCTTCTGCAGATGCAGATTGACGATCTTTGCGCCGATCGCGCGCGCCGTACGGATCGTATCCCGCATCACGCCGAAGTAGCACTGCGCGACCTTCGGGTTGAAGTCAAACGGATTCAGCGCTTCGTCGGCGTGGATCGTATAAAAGATCCCGTATTTCTCCGCTAGCGCACGCGCCTCGTCCGCGTTCAGGCGGGCGGCGGTATACTGCGGAAAACTCATATTGATCTCGACGAAATCCAGCCCCTGCGCGGCGGCTTCCCGGACGGTCGCGGCAAGGTCGGGCAGTTCGACAAGAGTCGGCATACCAAAAAACATTTTTCCACCCCATTTCCAACCTATATTATACTACATAAAATAAGAAATTGCAAGACGGAAAAAAGGTTTTTGCGCAAATTGCGAAAAGTTTTTACGCACTACTTGCAAAAGCCGGAAAGATTTGCTATAATCAAGAAAAAAGGAGGAGAGCCATGAAACAAGAACCGAAGCGCTTTGATATGGCGAAAAAACCGCGAAAGATGAAGCGCATCCTCAAGCCGCTTTCCTATCTGCTTTCCGCTCCGGACGTCAGAAAGCACGGGATCACCATTCACAAGTCCGGCGTGGAGGGGTTGAAACCGCCCTTCCTTCTGCTCTGCAATCACAACGCCTTTATGGATTTCAAAGTGGCGACGATGGCGCTCTGGCCGATCTCGCCGAACTACGTCGTTGCCATCGACGGATTCATCGGGCGGGAGAAACTTTTGCGCGATATCGGCGCAATATGCAAAAGAAAGTTTACAAACGATCTGGTTTTGGTGCGGCATTTGAAATACGTGATCCAAAACGGAGGCGTTCCGGCGATCTATCCGGAGGCGCGGTATTCGCTCTGCGGAACGAACGCGGTCCTGCCCGAATCGCTCGGCGCGCTCTGCCGTTTTCTGAAGGTGCCGGTCGTCACGCTGATCTGCCACGGTCACCATGCGAACTCACCCTTCTGGAACACGAAGGACAGGGGGCTTCGCGGCCTCGAAGCCGAACTCAGCCTCCTCTTCTCCGCCGAGGAGGTACAGGCTCTTCCGGTCGAGGAGCTGAACCGGAGGCTGAACGAGCGATTCGTCTACGATGATTTTGCGTGGATCAAGGAAAAGGGGATCCGCATTACGGCGCCCTACCGCGCCGAAGGACTGCACAAGGTCCTCTACCAATGCCCCGCCTGCAAAAAAGAATACCGGATGACCTCCGAGGGCGACCGGCTGATCTGCCGGGCGTGCGGAAAGGTCTGGCGGATGGAGGAAGACGGCTCGCTTGCCGCCGAGCGGGGCGAGACCGAGTTTTCGCATATCCCCGATTGGTACGAATGGGAGCGGCGGAACGTCCGACGCGAGGTCGAAGCCGGGACGTACAGCAGCGGAGAGCTGCGCGTTTTCGTCCGCTCGCTGCCGAACGCGAAGAAATTCCTCGACCTCGGACACGGAACGATGGTACATGATATGCAGGGATTCCGCGTGGAAGGAGTCGATCTCGACGGGTATCCCTTCGAGATGGTGAAAAAGGTGCCTTCGCTCTACTCCTGCCACATTGAATACGACTATCTCGGAAAATTCGGCGATTGCGTGGATCTGAACACCCTGACCGATACCTGGTATATTTACCCCGAAGGAGAGGACTTCTCGGTCACGAAGATGGCGCTTGCGACCGAAGAGCTGTACTTTGCCAACGCCGCGAAAGGCGGAAAAACCGAAGAGTAAATTCCCTTTTTCAGGAAAGAAAAATTTTTGCTGATTTTTTTCGCAAAACCCCTTGACAAACGCGGACGTTTCGTGTATAATATGTTCTGTTCCTGCGGGAGTGGCGGAACTGGCAGACGCGCACGTTTGAGGGGCGTGTGGTTACACCGTACGGGTTCAATTCCCGTCTCCCGCACCATGAAAGAAACCGCTTTTGTCCGATAGACAAAAGCGGTTTCTTTCAGTTATATTCGCCTGCGGCGAGTTATATTGCGTTGCAGTGATATTCGGCTTACGCCGAGTGATATTGCGCTTCGCGCAGTTTCGGGGGCGAATATAATTTCACTTCTCGCGTTAGCGAGAAATATAACTGTCCCGAAGGGACAATATCACTGCGCCGCAGGCGCAATATCACTTGATAATTTCACATTT
>CADBPA010000173.1 GCA_902796505.1 uncultured Ruminococcus sp. | reverse complement strand
TGCGCGCGCAACGCTCTTTTTATCTCCCCGGATGAGAATTGCGTCGTCTCCGTCCTCCGCCGTGACCGCTGAAATGCGAACGCGGAAACTCTCTTCCACAACGCGGACGTTCTCGTCGAGAAGTCCGAATACGTCTTCCAGACGAACGTGGCCGGTTTTCAGCGTTTTTTCCTCCATAAGGCGCTCCTTTGCATTAATTTTCGGTGAGTTCTGCGATCTGCCCGACTTCGCGCAATATTCCAGCCTCCGCCGTCATGGTATAACCGTCTGCGGTAAACTCTCCGTAGACGCGGATGGAAAGCAGGTCGGCTCCGGCAAAACGGCGCGCAACTTCCGAGGAGAGGCGCGAGGAGGCGATCCGGACAAGTTCTTCGTCCGAATACGGGATCGGATCGGTCAGGCGGTAGGGCAAAGCGCGCGTCAAAGACAGACGAAAAGGCAGATTTGCCCCGCCCGGCAGCGACAAAACTCTTGTTTCCTCTATTATAACACAGTTTCCATCCGAATTTCTACTGTTTTTTAAAATATTTATGGGAAAATTGAAAATTTCCAGAGAAATAGAGCGGTATTCTTCCCGGCCGTACTCTTTTTCGCTGTGCAGACGGGCGCAATTTGCCTGCACGGACTCATGCAGTCTGCCGAGGACCGAGCCTTCCGCCCGGCAGAAACCTCCTCCCGCCTCCGCCGGAAGAATGCCGGAAATGAGCAGATCTCCCTTTCGGACGGTATCCCCGACCGAAACGACCGGATAGCCGCGCGTAACGGTGATCTCCTCGATCACGCAGTCTTCCGCCGCAAGGATATTGGCGTATCCCTCCGGGCGCTCTTCGGTCTCATAGACGGTTTTCTTGCGGATCTTGACGTGCGCGACCGTCCCGGTCCTGGTAATGCTGATCCAGCCGACCGTCGGAGACGAAGAAAGGAAAGACGCTTCCACCTCGTCGCGGTCGATCCGGCTCCAGCGCGCGCCGACCGAAAGCCCGGCGCTTTCCAGCTCCCCGATCAGGGCGGCGGAGGAAAAATCGGGATCTTCCCCATCGCGTTCTATCCGGACGTCCCAGACGCGGTCCGCTCCGATCAAAGCGAGGATCAGAAGGACGAGGCAGGCGGCAAGCGCACCGGGGCGGTGCCACAGCGCAAGCGCGAAGCCCGGCAGACCGCAAAGCGGTGATATTTCATACGAAAGACTGCCGAGCGCCTCCTTCGTCCGACGAACACGGAAGGAAGAGACGGCGAATCGTCCGTCCGGCGAAATATTCGCGGAAAGTCCGGCGCGAAGAAGCGCCGTTGCGGCGCGGGCGATCTCCTCTTGCGGAACCCGGAAGACGCGGTAACCGAGAATCCAACGGTCAGGCCGGATCATACAGCACCTCCAGCGTTCGTATCATTCCGCGCACCGAAAGCCTGCGGTTTTCCAGAACGGCAACGGAAAGCCGCTCTCCGCGGATGGAGATCTCGCCGCCTTTCATTTTTACGAGGATCCATTCCGGCGAAACGGCGGAAACCGCCTCGGCATCATATAATGAGAGCGAAACCGATCCGCCCTGTCGCTCGGCTTCCAGATGAAAATGCGGAATCGTTCTTTTTTCGGTCATTTCTTTTCCTCTCCTTTCATAGAACGGTATTAAACTCTATGTGAAGGATGGAAAAAGATGACGGCAGGTATTCAAAAAAACTCATCGCGCCGGGCGCTTCTCACAGCGCTTTTATTCTGTGCCGCAGTGGGAAGCGCGGTTTTTCTCTCCGGTGAACTTGCGGACGGAGTCCGGGAAGGAATCCTGCTTTGCGCAAGAACGGTCGCGCCCGCGATCTTCCCGTTCCTCCTTGTTTCGGATCTTCTGATCGCGTACTGCGACTTCGGGAGTCTTCCGCTTTTGCCGAAACTCTTTCATAAGCTCTTTGGGATCTCCCCTGCCGGCGTCGCACCGTTTCTGATCGGAATTCTCTGCGGATTTCCGCTCGGCGTCAAGGCAACCTCCGATCTTTTCCGCGCCGGTGCGATCACGCGGGAGGAGGCGGAACGGCTGATCGGATTCTGCAATAACACCGGACCGGCGTTTCTGATCGCGGGGATCGGAATCGGTCTGCGCGGCAGTTTCCGGGATGGGGTGATCCTTTGGATCTCGGTGATTCTGTCTGCAATGGCGGTCGGGATGTTCTTTCGATATAACAATCAAAATAACAAAATTCAAGGAAATATAATAAGGCAGAAATATTCTTTTGTTTCCTCCGTCCGGTCTTCCGGCGAAAAGCTGATTGGCGTATGCGCCTTTGTTCTGACCTTTTCGGCGCTCGCGCATCTGCTCCGCTTTGCCCTCGGCGGCAGAACGCTGCTCCTCTCTCTTTTGCTCCCCTTGCTCGAAGTGGGGACCGCCTGCTCCTTCCTTGCAAAAGAGGCGGCGCTTCCTTCCGTCCTCTCAATGCTTTTCACGGGCTTCGCCGTCGGATTTTCCGGTCTTTCGGTACACACGCAGTCGCTCTTTTTTCTCTCCGGAAGCGGTCTCTCCGCGCGGCGGTATTTTCCGATGAAGCTAGTGCAGGGGGTTCTCTGCGCGGCGTTCTGCGCTCTTTTCTCCATGCTTGCAAAACGCTTCTTCTGAATGAAAAACAGATCCTGCCGGCATTCGGCAGGATCCGAAAATATTCTTAATTGTTGCCGCCGGCAGGGATATCGATGATCGGGGTTTCGATCGGCGTATCTCCGATAGACGGATTGGTCTTGACGTCCGGCTCTTTTCCGGTATTGTCGGAAGTATCGTCGGTTTTATTTCCCGAAGGTTTCTCCGGCGTTTTGCTGCCGCCGCAAGCGATCAGCGCGAACAGCATTACGAGGATCAAAAGCAAACAAATCGTTTTTTTCATAGGAGACCTCCCTATTGCTTTTTCTTTCATTATATCATGCCTTTGGCGAAAATGCAAGGCTTTCGCGAAATTTTTTCTCGATCCAGCGATCCAGAAACCGCATCTGCTCCTCCGTGTGAAACCAATGTTCTCCGCCGTCCATCACGGTAAGGCTCGCGCGATGCTTCCCGGCGAAGGTCTTGACGGTGTCCAAAGATGTCAGATCATCCTTGCTGCCGTACAAAATATCGGTCGGAACATGGAAGTGGACAGGATGCTCCCGGACGTAAGAAAGATACTCCCACGACAGGTCCTCGCCGAAATCCGTGGAGATGATCTTTCTGCTCCGCAGCTCGGCCTCTCCGATCTGCGCATACGCCATCACACCGTAGATCAGTTTTTCCATATCGACGATCGGAGAAATGAAGAAAGCGTGTTTGATTTTGTTCTCGACCTCCGCGTTCATCAAAAAATACGCTCCGATGCTGTTTGCGATAACCGCGATGCCGTCGTAGGTTTCTTTCGCTTTCAAAATGGCTTCCCGGATCTCTTTTCCGGCTTCCCACGGAACAGAACCGCGATAGTCGATCCCGATCACCGGGTAGGATGAGAACAAGCGCGCAAAATGCTCCGCTTCGGCAGCGTCTCCGTTTTTTCCGTGAATGTATAAAAATGCGTTCATGAAGCCTCCTTCCCACGAAGCCGAAATCAATAGTCAAACGGCTCCTTCTCAACGTGGATGGTTGTCGTCAGATTCTCTCCCGAATATGATTTTCGGATTTCGATCATATTCAGAATGGTATAACCTTTTGAACGGAGAAACCGAATCATATCTTCGTTGTTCGGGTGAACGAAGTTATAGACGGTATCTTCCCCCATAGAAGCGGCGATCTCTTCCGCTTTGCGGACAAACTGCGCGGAGCGCAATATCACTCGTCCGAAGGACAAATATAACTGCAGCGCAATACAACTCGTCGCAGGCGAATATAATCGAAAGAAACCTGATTTGGTAAACAAATCAGGTTTCTTTCATGGTGGAGACTATAGGACTCGAACCTATGACCCCTTGCACGTCAAGCAAGTGCTCTAGCCAACTGAGCTAAGCCTCCGTCGTTCTGAGAACATCGTTATTATAGCACATCCTTTGCAAAATGTCAAGAGGTTTTTCATACTTTTTTCTTTTTTTCAAAAATTTTTCAAAACCACTTGAAATATCCGAAAGAATGTGCTATAATAACATAGTCCGATAGAAAGGACTCAAATATGGAAGAGTATCGAAGTGGTCATAACGGCCCTGACTCGAAAGCGGCTCGGTTTCGTCCCTCGGTATCTTCTATAGACCCGCACGGCAAGGCGAT
>CADBPA010000172.1 GCA_902796505.1 uncultured Ruminococcus sp. | reverse complement strand
TCCATAATAACGTCGGAGTACATCTGGATGAATCTTCTGTAGCAGTCCCAAGCCCATCTCGGGTTGCCGGACTTTGCAGCGATGACATCGACTACCTGCTCGTTAAGACCGAGGTTGAGGATAGTATCCATCATGCCCGGCATGGATGCTCTTGCGCCGGATCTTACGGAAACAAGGAGCGGGTTCTCGAGGTCGCCGAACTTCTTGCCGTTGATCTCTTCCATGACGGCAACGTTCTTCCAGATCTCCGCCATGATCTCGTCGTTGATCTGTCTGCCGTCCTCGTAGTACTGGGTGCACGCCTCGGTCGTGATCGTGAAGCCCTGGGGAACAGGGAGACCGATGTTGGTCATCTCGGCAAGGTTCGCGCCCTTACCGCCGAGGAGATTGCGCATGTCCTTGTTACCTTCGGTAAAAAGGTAGACATACTTTTTGCTCATAAAAAATCCTCCTTTTAAGGAATAATGTAATCGATTCGGATGCGGCGTAGCCCGTCCGCCTGCGGCGCGCGGACTGCCGACAAAACATTATAACATATTTTCAGCGAAATTTCTATATATTTCCGAAAAAAAGTTGTAAAATTTTTTTCTTCCGCCGCCGTCGCCGTTTGTCTATTTTTCACAGAAATGCAAGGACTATATAAAATTTAGGAAAAATTGCGAAAATATCTTGCATTTTCCTTTCCGATGTGATAAAATGGCAGGGTACGACTCTATATTCCCGGAAAAGAAAGGCGGTGCGGATCGTGATCTTCGGAAAACACATCAACCGATATTATCTCAAATATTTTCCGGCGATGCTCCTCGGCATTCTCTCGCTGATCGCGGTCGATATCGCGCAGCTGAAGATCCCGGAGTATTACCGGATGCTCATCGACGGCATGGATCCCTCGACCGCGTTTTCCCTGACCTGGGATTTCCTGCTCGACGGCATCTGCCTGCCGATGCTGCTGATCATCGCGATCATCGTCGCCGGGCGGTTTCTCTGGCGCGTCTGCCTGCTCGGCTCCGCCGTCAAGGTCGAGACCGATCTGCGCTCGGAGATGTTCTTTCGCGCCAAGGACCTCTCGCAGCAGTACTATCAGGTACATAAGGTCGGCGACCTGATGTCGCTGTTCACCAACGACCTCGAAACGATTCAGGACTCCTTCGGCTTCGGCGTGCTGACCTTCTGCGATATGATCGTCCTCGGCTCGCTCTCGATCTACAAGATGTTCCGTATGCACGGCGTGCTCACCCTCCTCGCCGTCATTCCCTTTGCGCTCCTGCTCGCCTCGAGCTTCATCGTCGGGCGGTATATGGAGAAGAAGTGGGACGAGCGGCAGGCGGCGTTTTCCGAGCTTTCGGATTTCGCGCAGGAATCCTTCTCCGGTATCGCCGTCATCAAGGCTTTTGTCAAGGAATGCAAAGAATTGTTGGCATTCCGGAAGATCAACCGCCGCAACGAGAACGCAAACGTCGCATTCACGAAGGCTTCGACGTTGCTCAATATCTGCGTGACGCTGTTTGTCGAATCGGTCATCGCGATCATCCTCGGCTACGGCGGAACGCTCGTCTATCGCGGGACCTTCAACGCCGGGCAGCTCGTCGAATTCATCGGATATTTCACCTCGGCGATCTGGCCGATCATGGCGGTCTCCGAGATGATCGATATGCGCTCGCGCGGCAAGGCCTCCCTCAAACGCATCTCCGAACTGCTCGACGCAGAGCCCGACGTGCGCGACCGTGCGGACGTCGGAGAGATCCCCCCGATCCGCGGCGATATCGAATTTTGCGATCTGACCTTCCGCTATCCCGGCGCCGAATACGACGCGTTAAAGCACGTCTCCTTCTCGATCAAAGCCGGAGAAAATATCGGCGTCATCGGCAGGACGGGATCGGGCAAGACCACCGTCGTCGATCTGCTTCTTCGCACCTACAACGTGCCGGACGGCACGGTCTTTGTAGACGGCCGGGACGTCAATTCCTTCCCGATCCGCCGTCTGCGGCAGTATACCGCCTACGTTCCGCAGGATAACTTCCTCTTCTCGGACACCGTGGCGAACAACATCGCCTTCGCCTCCGACAGCGACGACCGCGCTCTGGTGAAAAAAGCCGCCGTCTCCGCCGCCGTCGATCAGAATATCGAAGAATTTCCCCAGAAGTACGACACCGTTCTCGGCGAGCGCGGCGTCACCGTCTCGGGCGGGCAGAAACAGCGCATCTCGATCGCCCGCGCGCTGATGAAGGACGCCTCGATCCTGATCCTCGACGATTCGGTCTCGGCCGTCGATACCGCGACCGAGCGCGCGATCCTCACGGCTCTGCGCGAAGAGCGCCGCGGCAAGACCACCATCCTCATCGCCCACCGCGTCTCCACCGTCATGCAGATGGACCGCATCCTGCTCATCGACGACGGCGAGGTCCTCGGCTTCGGAACGCACGAAGAGCTGATGCGGACCTCTCCCGAATACCGCAGAACGGTGGATCTGCAGCGCCTCGAGGACGAGCGCGAAACGAAGGGAGGCGAAGCCCGTGCGTGAATTTTACCCGATCCTGATCGTCGGCGCCGTCATCGGCAGCCTGACCGCCGCCTTCCTCATCGCCTTCTTTTCGATGAAGGATAAAAAGGAAGCGATCGGCTTCGACCGGCATATGAAGGACGGCGAGATCATCCGCCGCCTGCTCGGCTACGCGAAGCCCTATCTCTGGAACTTCGTTCTCGTTCTCGTCCTGATGATCTTCTCGATCTCGAACAGCATCCTCTCGCCGCTTCTCATCGGGCGCATCGAGAAGGTGGTCGAGGGCGGGGAAGGCGGATTTGAACTGCGCCGCCTCTTCACCTACGTGATCCTCTACGTCGTCATCCTCCTCGTCTCGCAGGCGTCGGCGTATCTGCAGGCGATCGTCCTGCAAAAGACCGGCCAGCGCATCCTCTCCGCCATCCGCGAAGAAACCTTCTCGCATATCGAGTCTCTCTCGCACGAACAGCTCAACCACATCCCGGTCGGCAAACTCGTCACCCGCGTGACCAACGATACGAACTCTCTCTCGATGCTCTTCACGAACATCCTCGTCAGCCTCGTCAAGAACGTCTTCGTGATGATCGGCGTGGTGACGGCGATGCTTCTCGTCAACTATGAGCTGACGCTGATGGTCCTCTGCTTTGCGCCCTTCATCGCGCTCTTCACGGTCATCTTCCGCAAATTTTC
>CADBPA010000171.1 GCA_902796505.1 uncultured Ruminococcus sp. | reverse complement strand
TGGCGGCTGTGTCGAAAAATCCGCCAAAAAGCGATCGGATCCCGAAAAAAAGCCGCCCGGCTGGGCGGCTTTTTGATATTTTCCGCAAAGCGGATCACCTTTCGCAGAGCGAAGCGGATTTTCCTTTGCGGAGCAGAGTGGTTTTTCCTTCGCGGAGCGAAGCGGATCTTCCTTCGCGGAGCTGCGAGCGGTCAAACGCTGATCTTCGGTACGCGGGGAAGCCGGGGCGTTATTCGCGGATCTCGATGCCGATCTCGGTTTCGTAGGTCTTGCCGGAGGGGAGGTGGATCAGCTCGTTTTTGGTCGCAAAATCGTCGATCTGCCCGTCGGTGGACGGGATGCCGTGCCACGGCTCGATGCAGAGGAAGGGCGCTTCGGCTTTCGCGGTATGCCAGAAGCCGAGATGCGTCATATCCCGGAAGGAGACGGTGATACGGCGGTCGTTCTTCTTCGAGCGGAGGGTGACGCTTTCGGGCGTTCCGGAGAGGAAGATCGCGTCGTGATCGAAGAGATCGTGGCGCAGGGGGAGGCGGATACCGTCTTTCAGCGGAAAATCGGCTTCCTTGCCGGTGTAGAAGCAGCGGTCGGAGAGAACGGCGCAGCGCGCTTTGCATTCCGCCGGAAATTCGATGAAATAATCGGTGAAGTCCTCGCCTTCGGTCTTGTCGAAGGGAACGTGGAAGCCGGGGTGGCCGCCGAGCGAGAAGGGAAGATCGCCCTGCCCGATATTTTTGACGGTGTAGTGCTGGCGGATGCGGCTGCCGTCGAGCGTATAGGTCACGGTGAAGGAAAAATCGAATGGGTAAGCCTTTTTGCTCTCTTCGTCCGAGCGGAAGGTCAGCGCGATCTCATCCGCCGCCTTTTTCGTCACCTCATATTCGGCAAGCTTGGCAAAGCCGTGGATCGGGAGCTCGTACCTTTTTCCCTCGTAGGTGTAGTAGCCGCCCTCCAGCCGTCCGCAGACCGGGAAGATGACCGTCGCGCGGTTTTTCCAGAAATCCGGGTTGCCCTGCCAGAGGTATTCGGCGCCGGTCTTTTTGCCGACGATCGAGCGAAGCTCCGCTCCGGTGCCGGAAATTTCAACCTTCAGAAATTCGTTTTCGATCGAGTAGATCATGAGTTATTCTCCTCAATATGTAAATTTTTCTTTGCATTTTTCTCCTCAAACAGCCGTTCGAGCGGAGGAAAGAGGACCTTGGTGATCAGCTCCAGACTAAGGAGCCAGCAATGAAGAAGCGCGTGATATTCGTTCGGCGCAAGAAGAAGGGTGACCGAAAAGAAGATGTTGAGAGACGATTCCGCGACGTTCAGCAGCACGATATACTGCCGGCGCAGGATCTTATGAAAGGCCTCCTCCAGCTCGAGCGCCTCGCGCAGCAGCGCCCAGGTCGCCCAGATGACGCAGATGCTCCGGTAATCGTTCGATTCGACCTCATTGTCCAGCGCAGCGAGCATGACGATGCCGAGCAGAAGCTGCACCGCGCCGTAGAAGAACATATTCCGGTCGCGCAGGCGCTTGCCCCCGGCGATATGGCGGACGACCGTTTCGCCGCCGTAGAGGAGCATGATCGGACCGATCAGATATTTCAGGTTCTGCACAAGGGGGTGCCGGAAGACGACGACGAGAACGCCGAGCAGGCAGTAGAGCGCGATCCCGGCGATCCTCCGGATCATCGCTGTGCGTTCGGTGTGAAGAGACGGCATAGGCTTCCTCCTTGTTTCGTTCAAATTTATTATAGCACTTTTTCGGAATTTGTCAAGAGCACAGAGGCGCGCCGAGGGCGGCTTCGCCGATTTTTTTGCAGATTCCGCCGGGTTTTGCGCACGCGCGCCGCGCGGGAAAGTTTTTCACGAAAAAATCTCTATTTGCCTTGCAAAACGCCACCCGATGTGATAGAATAGAATTGCATAATGCCGGAGTATCGGCAATTTTCCGAAAAGAAGGAACATGATGGAAAAAATACGTCCGTATCTTGTCAAAATAGGAGGGAAGCTCCGCGAATCCATCGGGGCGATCGTCCCGGTCGCCGCGATCGTGCTTGTTCTCGCGGTCACCGTCACGCCGGTGGACAGCGGAACGATGCTTCTTTTCCTGTTCGGCGTCGGCTTTCTCATCCTCGGAATGAGCTTCTTCACGCTCGGCGCGGAGATGTCGATGCAGACGCTCGGCGAGAAGATCGGCTCCACGACGGCGTCCACCGGAAAGACCTGGCTGATGGCGCTGGTCAGTTTTCTCATCGGCCTGATCGTCACCTTTTCCGAACCGGATCTGCAGATCCTCGCCGATCAGGTGCCCGGCGTTCCGAGCGTGCTTCTGATCCTCACCATTTCGGTCGGCGTCGGCGTCTTTCTGATGATCGCCATCCTGCGCATCGTGTTCGGCGTCAGCCTGCGCGTTCTGCTCGCGGTCTTTTACGCGATCACCCTGATCCTCTCCTTCTTTCTTCCGCCCGCCTTCCGGCCGCTCGCCTTCGATTCCGGCGGCGTGACCACCGGGCCGATGACCGTTCCGTTCCTGATGTCCTTCGGCGCGGGCGTTTCCGGCGTCCGTTCCAAAGAGGAAAACCAGGGCGATTCCTTCGGTCTGACGGCGCTTGCCAGCGTCGGTCCGGTCATCGCGGTGATCGTCCTCGGCATCTTCGTTTCGGCAAGCGGCGGAGAATATATCATCGAGCCGACCGCCCCGGTCGCCGATTCGCGCGAAGGATTTCTCGCCTATCTCTCCGGCTTCGGGCATTACCTGCCAGAGGTTCTGCGCGCCCTGCTTCCCATTCTTGTGTTCACCGGGCTGTATCAGCTCGTTTTCCGCTGTTTCGGCAAAAAACAGCTCATCCGTATCGGCGTCGGCATCCTTTATACCATCGTCGGCCTGATGTTCTTTCTGACCGGTGCGAACGTCGGTTTCCTCCCGATGGGAACCTCCATCGGCGCGACGCTCGGCGGGATCGCGGGCGGCGGACTTCTGATCCCGGTCGGTCTGGTTCTCGGATTCTTCATCGTCCGCGCCGAGCCTGCCGTCTACGTGCTGAATAAACTCGTCGAGCAGATGTCCGCCGGCGCGATCTCCGGAAAGACCACAGGCCTCGGCCTCTCGGTCGGCGTTGCGGTCGCCATCGGGCTTTCCGGCCTCCGCATCGTCACCGGGATTCCGATCCTCTGGATCCTGATCCCCGGCTATCTTGCCGCCCTGATCCTTGCCTTTTTCGTTCCGCAGATCTTCGTCGGCATCGCGTTTGACTCCGGCGGAGTCGCAAGCGGCGTGATGATGAGCGCCTTCGTCCTTCCGCTCTGCATCGGCGCCTGCTCGGCTCTCGGCGGCGACGTCATGCAGGACGCCTTCGGCTGCGTTGCGCTGGTCGCCATGGCGCCGATCATCGCGATCGAGATCATGGGGCTTTCGTATAAGATCCGGTCTGAACAGAATATCCGCCGCTTCGTCGCCGTCAAAGAGGAGTTCATCCGCTATCCTTACCGGCCGAAAAAGCGCCCGGCTCCGAAGTCCGCCGCCGCCCCCGTCAAAGCCGGGAGCGACGAGCCCGTTCAAATGGAGATGAAATTATGACCGAACCGGAAAAAATGAATACGCAATCGGCTCCCGAAAACGAGACCGGGCGGCGCCCGGTCGCTCCGCGCAGAGTTCCGCATACCGTCAAGCTGCTCGTCGGCGTGATCCGCAAGGAGGATGAGGCGAAATATACGGCGGCGGTCAACGAATGCTGCGCCGCGCTGAATATTTCCGGCCCCGGATACGGGACGGCGTCCTCGAACTATCTGAGCTATCTCGGCTTCAACGAGATCGAAAAGCGCGTGATCCTGTCGCTCATCCCCGATACGGCGGAGCAGAGCGTTCTGCAGACGGTCTCCCGATCGCTCAAACTCTATATGAGCGGAATGGGCATCGCTTTTACCATGCCGCTTACCGCCATCTCCGGCGTGATCCATACGGCGATCCTCGCCGGTGCGGAGACGCCCTCCGAAAAAAAGCCGACAAGAAGAAAGGATACGATAATGCACGAGCTTGTGATCGTTGTGGTCGATCAGAAATTTACCGACGCCGCCATCGACGCGGCGCGCTCCGCCGGAGCGACCGGGGCGACCGTGTTTCACACCCGGACGGTGGATAACGCAAAAATCGAGCAGAGGATCGGAACGGCGTTCCGCCGCGAGACCAACGCCGTCTTTCTCCTCACCACGCAGGCTTTCAGCGAAAAGATCATGAACGCCGTGCGTGACGTCGCCGGGCTGAAGACCGAAGGCGGCGCCGTCATCTTCTCTCTCCCCGTGGACGAGCTGGTCGGGATCGGCCGCTTTGAGGAAGAGGAAGAAGAAAGAACGATCTGATTTTGTAAAGAAAAGTATACAAATACAGAACAAAAGGAGGCGATTCCGTGAGAAAAATTTGGCGCGTTGTCTTTTCCCGATATTTTCTTTCGGGGCTTTTCATCGCGGCGGACGTCCTTTTGCTCTCGCTGCTGATCGTTTACGCCTCCTATTATTCCTACGTGTTTCTCACCCTGCATCTTCTCGCGGTCGTCGCGGTCTTTCTGCATATCGTCAACGCCGAGTCCAGCCCGGATTATAAACTTCCGTGGGTGATCCTGATCTTCCTTTTGCCGGCGGTCGGGCCGCTGATCTACCTGCTCTTTTCGCGGCGGAAGATGACGAAGGCGGAAAACCGCCGCCTGAACGAGATCGCGGAGCGGCTCTCCGCCTATCCGCCGGAGGGCGAAAGTTTCCTCTCGCTGAAGGAGGCCTCCCCGGCGGCGGCAGGCAAGGCTTACGCGATCCTCGGTGAGGATCCGATCGCCGCGGTCTATCGCGGAACGTCTTCCCGGTTTTACGAAAGCGGCGAGGCGCTTTTTGCCGATCTGCTCTACGATCTGCGCGCGGCGAAGAAGTTCATCTTTCTCGAATATTTCATCATCGCGCCCGGTAGGCTCTGGGACGAGATCCACAGGATCCTGCTGAATAAAGTCCGCCTCGGCGTGGAAGTGCGGCTGATCTACGACGACGTCGGCTGTATGCGCACGCTCCCCTCGGATTTCGTCCGCAAAATGAACGCCGAGGGCATCCGCTGCCAGCGCTTTGCCACCGTCACCCCGGTCGTCACCGTCAGCCACAACAACCGCGACCATCGCAAGATCTGCGTGGTGGACGGCGGGATCGCCTACACCGGCGGCGTCAATCTCGCGGACGAGTACGCGAACTTCATCTCCCGCTTCGGTTATTGGAAAGACGGCGGCGTCCGACTCGCCGGCGCGGCGGTCACCGGGCTGACGAGAAACTTCCTCGCGCTCTGGGATATGACGGCAGGCTCGGCAAGCGATTACGCGCGCTATCTCTCTCCGCCCGCCCCCGCGGATGACGGCGGATACTATATCCCCTTCGGCTCCGGCCCCTATCCCTTCTACCGCCGCTCGGTCGGCAAGAGCGTCTTCCGCGCGATCCTCGATCAGGCGGTGCGCTACGTTTGGATCACGACGCCCTACCTCGTCATCGACCGGGAACTCACCGAATCCATCTGCGAGGCGGCGCGCCGCGGCGTGGACGTTCGCATCATCACTCCCGGCGTGGCGGACAAGGCCGCCGTCAAGATCATGACCAAAAGCTCCTATTCCTATCTGATCGCCGCCGGCGTGCGCATTTATGAATACACCCCCGGTTTTATCCATGAAAAAACGGTGATCGCCGACGACGAGTACGCCGTGATCGGAACGATCAATTTCGATTATCGCAGCCTCATCCACCATTTCGAGAACGCCGTCTGGATCTATCGCTCGGATACCGTCCTCCGCGCCAAAGAGGCGTTCGGCAGGACCGAGCGGCAGTCTCACCGCATCTCGGCGGAGGAGGCGAAACTCTCGCGCCCGGAGCGCTGGGTATACAATACCGTGCGTATTTTCCGGCCGCTTTTATGATCGTTTTGCAAAGAATAATTTACAATATTGAATCAGGAAGGCATTATGACAATCTTTGACGTTTTACAAGTTGTATGTGGTCTGGCTCTTTTCCTTTACGGAATGAGCGTGATGAGCGACGGTCTCAAAAAGAGTGCCGGCTCCCGTCTCAAGAGCATCCTCGGACGGATGACCTCCAATCCCGTGAAGGGCTTTTTGCTCGGCGTTGGGATCACCGCCGTGGTGCAGAGTTCTTCCGCGACCACCGTGATGATCGTCGGTTTCGTCAACTCCGGCACGATGACGCTTGCCCAGTCGGTCTCGGTCATTATGGGCGCGAACGTCGGCGCGGCGGCGACCTACTGGCTGACGGCGCTGTCCGCTCTCGGCGGCGGTCTCGGAAGCCTTTCCACCGCGGTCGAATGGCTCAAACCCTCCAGCTGGATGCCGATCCTCGCCATCGTCGGCGCCGGGATCCGGATGTTCTCAAAGCGCGGAAAGAGCCGGGATATCGCCACCATCCTGCTCGGCTTTTCGGTGCTGATGGTCGGTATGGATCTGATGAGCTCCGGCGCCGGCGTCCTCGAAGAGAACGAGGGCTTCCGCGAGGCGATGGTCCTCTTTGAGAATCCGCTCTTCGGCATGCTCGCCGGTATCGTCATCACCGCCGCCGTGCAAAGTTCCGCCGCCTCGGTCGGTATCCTGCAGTCGCTCGCCATGACCGGCGCGATCAGCGTCGGCGCGGCGATCCCGATCATCCTCGGCCAGAATATCGGCACCTGCATCACCGCGATGCTCTCCTCGATCGGCGCCGGGAAGGACGCCAAGCGTTCGGCGTGCATCCATCTCTATTTCAACGTCATCGGCGGCATCTTCTTCCTCGCGCTCTATTGGATCCTCACCTCGCTCATCGAGATCCCCTTCCT
>CADBPA010000170.1 GCA_902796505.1 uncultured Ruminococcus sp. | reverse complement strand
GGCACCGGCTATCCTCTGCAGATCGCAGGCAGGCTCAGCCTCCCCGATCCCGATCGGTATGAATTTATCAACACCGGCGTGAGCGGCGACCGCATCGTCGATCTCTACGCACGCGTGAAAAATGCGGTCTGGAACTACGAGCCGGACGTGCTTTCGATCCTCATCGGCGTCAACGACGTCTGGCACGAGATCTTCCATCGGAACGGCGTGGATATCGTCCGTTTTGAGAAGGTCTACCGGATGCTGCTCGACGATACGGTCGCCCGTCTGCCGAAGATCAAGCTCATTCTGATGGAACCCTTCGTCACCGAGGGGGAGGTCACGCGCGAGCGGTACGGCGAATTTCTCGCGGTGAAGGAATACGCGAAGGTCGTGAAAAGGATCGCGGAGGATTATCACGCGGCGTTCGTTCCGCTGCAGGAGAAGATCGACGAATTATCGGCAAAATGCGATCCCGCGCTCGTCCTGCGGGACGGCGTGCATCCGAACTACGCCGGCTGCGCTCTGATCGCCGAGGAATGGATCAAGGTCTTCCGCGGTATCGAGGCGTAACGCGGCGTAAAACGCGGCGTAACGAGACGTAACGCGGCGTAACGAAGCGTAACGCGGCGCAAAACGCGGCAAAGGCAAAGAAGAAAGATCCCGATAAGATAAGTTTTGATTTCAGAAAGGTCAGGTCAATATTTTGGAACAGAAGGAAAACATGATCCCCGAAACGATCGAGCAGATCCGGGAAGAAGAAAGAGCCGGGCACGGAGAATACGGCGACAGTCAGATCCAGGTCCTCGAAGGGCTGGAAGCCGTCCGCAAGCGCCCCGGAATGTATATCGGCACGACGTCGATCCGCGGGCTTCACCATCTGGTGTTCGAGATCGTCGACAACTCGATCGACGAGGCGCTCGCCGGGGAATGCGATAAAATTCTCGTAACGATCGAAAAGGACAACAGCATCACCGTCGAGGACGACGGGCGCGGCATCCCTTCGGGCATGAACGAAAAGCTGGGGCTTCCGACGCTGGAGGTCGTCTACACCGTCCTGCACGCAGGCGGAAAATTCGGCGGAGAAGGCTATAAGATCGCCGGCGGTCTGCACGGCGTGGGCGCGTCGGTCGTCAACGCGCTGTCGGAATGGGTGGAGGTCGAAAACCACAGAGACGGAAAGGCGTACACCGAGCGGTTTGAAAAAGGAAAGGTCGCCCGTCCGTTCGCCTGCATCGGCGAGTGCGGAGACCGGCACGGTCTGACGGTGCATTTCAAGCCCGATCCCGAGATCTTCGAGGAGACCGTTTTCGATTATGAGATGCTCCTGACGAGAATGCGCGAGCAGTCCTTCCTGAACGCCGGCGTACATATCGTGCTGAAGGATCTGCGCGAGGGGATGGAGCGCGAGGACGATCTCTGCTACGAGGGCGGCATCATCTCCTTCGTCGAGTATCTGACCAAAGAAAAGAGCTGCACGCCGGTGCATCCCGACGTCATCTATATGAAGGGCGAAAAGAACGGCTCGATCGCCGAGGTCGCCATGCAGTACAACGACAGCTACAACGAAACGCTGATCTCCTTCGCCAACAATATGTCCACCATCGAGGGCGGTACGCACGAGACCGGTTTCAAGACGGCGCTCACCCGCGCGATCAACGATTACGCGCGCAAGACGGGCGCCCTCAAAGACAACGACAAGCCGCTCTCCGGCGAGGACGTGCGCGAAGGACTGGTCGCTGTCATCTCGGTCAAGCTGCAGGACGCGCAGTTCGAGTCGCAGACCAAGGCGAAGCTCGGCAACAGCGAGATCCGCACGCTGACCGACAATATCGTTTACGCGAAGCTCGCCGAATATTTTGAAGAAAACCCGGCGTCCGCCCGGATGATCGTCGAGAAGGCGCTCGCCGCCAGCCGTGCGAGAGAAGCGGCGAGAAAGGCGAGAGAGCTGACGCGCCGCAAGAGCGGCCTCGACTCCGGTCAGATGCCCGAAAAACTGCAGGACTGCAACGAGCGCGATCCCTCGCTCTGCGAGATCTATATCGTCGAGGGAGATTCGGCAGGCGGTTCCGCCATCCAGGGGCGCGACTCGCGCTTCCAGGCGATCCTCTCGATGTGGGGAAAAATGCTGAACGTCGAAAAGGCGCGCGCCGACAAGATCTACGGCAACGACAAGCTCTCGCCGATGATCATCGCGCTCGGCACCGGCATCGGATCGGAATTCAATATCGAGAAGCTCCGCTATCACAAGATCATCATCATGGCGGATGCCGACGTGGACGGCGCGCATATCCGCACGCTGCTTCTGACCTTCTTCTTCCGTTATATGCGCCCGCTGATCGAACACGGGTACGTCTATTCCGCCGTTCCGCCGCTCTATAAGCTGACGAGAGGGAAAACCCAGCGCGTCGCCTATTCGGACGAGGAGCGCGACCGCGTTTCCGCCGAGATGCGGGGCGGCAATCCCGACGTGAAGATCGACATTTCGCGTTTCAAAGGTCTCGGTGAGATGGACCCGACCGAACTCTGGGATACCACGATGGATCCCGAAAAGCGGTCGCTGCGCCGCATCACCATGGACGACGCCGTTGCGGCGGACAGCGTATTCTCGGTCCTGATGGGCGAGGACGTCGAGCCGCGGCGCGAATGGATCGAAAAGAACGCGCAGTACGTCGTCAACCTCGATATTTAATAGAAAGAAACGGTTATCACCATGGCACATAACAGAGATTACAAGCCGGAAGACATTCTGTTCCCGAATCAGGTCATCACCGAATCCGACCTGGTCGGAGAGATGAAAACGAGCTATATCGATTACGCGATGAGCGTCATCGTCGGCCGCGCGCTGCCGGACGTCCGCGACGGCTTGAAGCCGGTCCATCGCCGCATTCTGTACGCGATGTACGAGGACGGGCTGACGAGCGACAAAGCCTTCAAAAAATCGGCGACCTGCGTCGGCGACGTGCTCGGCCGCTATCATCCGCACGGAGACGCTTCGGTTTACGACGCGATGGTCCGTCTGGCGCAGGACTTCTCCATGCGCTACTGCCTTGTCGAAGGACACGGTAACTTCGGTTCGGTGGACGGAGATCCCCCGGCGGCTTACCGTTATACCGAGGCAAGACTCTCAAAAATATCGAACGAAATGCTGCGCGACATCGAAAAGGACACGGTGGACTGGGATCCGAACTTCGACGAATCCCGCAAAGAGCCGCGCGTGCTTCCCTCGCGCTTCCCGAACCTGCTCGTCAACGGCTCGTCGGGAATCGCCGTCGGTATGGCGACCAACATTCCTCCGCACAACCTGCGCGAGGTCATCGGCGCCTGCGTCTGCATTCTCGAAAACCCGGAGGCGACGCTCGACGATCTGATGGAGCATATTCAGGGGCCGGACTTCCCGACTAAGGGCGTCATCATGGGCAGAGCCGGCATCCGGCAGGCGTATGAGACCGGGCGCGGCCGCGTGGTCGTGCGTGCGCGGACGAACTTTGAGGAGTACGGCAAGGACAAGCGCACCCGCATCATCGTCACCGAGCTTCCCTATCAGGTCAACAAACGCCAGCTGATCAAGGCAATCGCCGATCAGGTCAAGGACAAGCGGCTGGAGGACATCTCCGATCTGCGCGAGGAGAGCGACAGAAACGGTATGCGCGTCGTCATCGAGCTGAAAAAGGACGCGAATCCCCAGGTCGTTCTCAACAAGCTTTACGCGCAGACCGCCCTGCAAAGCTCCTTCTCGATCACGATGCTCGCCCTGGTCGAAAACCAGACGCAGCCGAAGATCCTTTCTCTTCGCCATATCCTCGACGAGTATCTCACCTTCCAGGAGGATCTCATCGCGCGCAGAACGCGGTACGATCTCAAAAAGGCGCGCGAGCGCGCGCATCTGGTCGAAGGACTTCTGATCGCGCAGGACAATATCGACGAGGTCATCCGCATCATCCGCTCGTCCTACGACGACGCGAAGGAAAAACTGATGGAGCGCTTCAGCCTCTCCGACGTGCAGGCGCAGGCGATCCTCGATATGCGCCTCAAAGCCCTGCAGGGACTCGACCGCGAAAAGCTGCAAAGCGAGTACGACGCGCTGATGGAGCGCATCCACTGGTATCTTGAACTGCTCGACAATCCCGCAAAGCTCAAGGAAGAGCTGAAAAAAGAACTGCTCGCCATCTCCGAGAAATACGGCGACGACAGAAAGACCGAGATCCAGGACGTGGAGGAGGAGATCGACCTTGAGGATCTGATCGACCGGCACACCTGCGTTCTCACGATGAGCCGCACCGGCTACATCAAACGCCAGCGCGCGGACGTTTACAGCGCGCAGAACCGCGGCGGCAAGGGCATCATCGGCATGACGACGAAGGAGGACGATTTCGTCGTGAACGTCGTGGTCGCGTCGAGCCACGCCTATATTCTCTTCTTCACCAACCTCGGCCGCGTTTATTGCCGCAAGGCCTACCGGATCCCGGAGGCGTCGAGGCAGTCGAAGGGGACGAACCTTGTCAACATCATCGAGCTGCAGCCGGGCGAAAAGGTCACCTCGATCATCCCGGTCAACGAATTCAACGATCAGGACCTTCTGACAATGGTCACCAAGCGCGGTATCATCAAGAGGACCGATCTTTCGCAGTTTGAATATCAGCGCAAGGGCGGCAAGATCGCCATCAACCTCGACGAGGACGACGAACTGATCTATACGAGACTCACCCACGGCGACGAAAGCCTGATCCTCGCCACGCACGAGGGTATGGCGGTGCGCTTCGATGAGAACAACGTCCGCTCGATGGGCAGAACGGCGCGCGGCGTCAAGGGCATCACGCTTTCGGGACCGGACGATTTCGTCATCGGCGTCGCGGTGGTGGACGAGAGCAAGACGCTTCTGACCGTCACCGAAAAGGGACTCGGCAAGCGCACGCCGTTTGAAGACTTCCGCGAGATGAAAAATCGCGGCGGCAAGGGCGTCTGCTGTCATAAACTCTCCGAAAAGAGCGGCAAGCTCGCCTCGATCGCGACCGTCTCCGACGAGGACGACGTGATGCTGATCACCAGCGAGGGAACGATCATCCGTATGGCGGTCTCGGACATCAACGTCTATTCGAGAACGGCGGGCGGCGTCATCGTGATGCGGCTTTCGGACGGCGCTTTCCTCATCAGCGCAACGCGTATCGAGCGCGAGGAGGAGATCGAAAAGGAGTCCGAAAAGGTCGATCAGATCGACCGGCAGATCGCGGCGCAGAGCCAGAAGGAGATCGCTCCCGCCGAGAATCCTGACGACGAACGCGAAGAAGCCGACGCGCTTTCCGAAGAGGAAAACCCGACGGACGCGGAGTAAAAAGCGATGAAAAGTAAAGAATTGTTTGCAAAATCAGTCTCTTTCCTGCTTCTGGCGATCCTTCTCTGCTCCTCTTTGCTTCTGGTTTCCTGCAAGTCAAAAGACAGAAAGTATAACGAGGAAGAGGTCGCGGAGGCGGCAAGAGATCTGATCTTCCGATCGATCCTTCTCAACGAGATCTATTACGGATACGGCATCCCGGTGCTGAACGATCTCTCCGAGGCGAACGGAAACTATTATCCGGCGGATCCGGCGTTTCTGCGCAAAAACGGATTTACCACGGTCGAAGAGCTCAAGCGGATGACCGAGGCGGTCTTTACCCGCGCGCTCTGCGAGAGTATCTATCAGACGAAGTTTTCGTCGGTCTCCGACGGGGACGGGATCAAAAGCTTTTCGCGCTACTACCAGAAGTATGATGACGCGGCGCAGACGGTCCCGGTCACGATCATGGTGAATACCGACGCCGAGGTCTTTCTCATCGACCGGGTGATCTACGATTTCGAGTCGCTCACGGTCGAGGGCGCGGAGGGCGAGAAGGTCTACGTGCGGATGAACGCCAAGGCGGAAAACGCCGAAGGAGAGGTGCAGGAAAGTATTCTGCGCGTCGCGCTGATCGAGGAGGAGAACGGCTGGCGGCTGGATTCTCCGACCTACCGGCGGTACAATCCAGACCTGGAACGTTATAACGATCTGAAAAACAAATAAATAAAAACTTTATAGAAAGAGGGTTTTTGAACATGACGTTCAGAGAAAAACTTGTCAGGCTCAGAAAAATCAAGGGACTCACGCAGGACCAGCTCGCGTCCGCCGTCCGTGTTTCCCGCCAGGCGGTCTACAAATGGGAAGCAGGACAGTCCTATCCCGAAGCGAACAAGCTGGTGGAACTGAAGAAACTGCTCGGCATCTCGATCGACGACCTGCTGGACGACAACTTCGTCGTGGAACTCCCCGAAAAGAAGAGAAGAAGACGCAAGAAGGCCGCAGAGGCCGCTCCGCTCACCGACGAGCAGGCGGCGGAGGCGCTGGAAGCCGCAAAGGCGGCGAAGGCCGAAGAAGCGAAGGCAAAAGCGGAGGCGGAAGCCGAAGCGCAGGCAAAGGCGGAGGCTGAGGCGAAAGCGAAAGCCGAGGCTGAGGCAAAGGCGGCGCAGAAGGCGGCGAAGGCAAAAGCGAAAGCGGAAGCCGAAGCGAAGGCGAAAGCGGAAGCCGAAGCGAAGGCGAAAGTCGAAGCCGAGGCAAAAGCGAAAGCGGAAGCCGAAGCGAAGGCAAAAGCCGAGGCGGACGCCAAGGCGCAGAGCAACTTCGACGCGAGAATGCAGGCGCTCCGCGAGGCTCAGGAGAGACTCAAGATCGCTCAGCAGAAGCAGGCTGCCGCGTCCGAGAGCGCAGAGCAGAAGCGCGGTCTCTTCGGGCATCTGTTCACCAAGAAATAAAACTTTTCTTTACAATTTGCCCGGATTTTCGGGCGATTTGACCGCTATCGGGCGGGTCTCTGTCCGATAGGTCATTTTATTGCCGTTTTGAAAAATATACAAAAACAGGAAATTCTCCGCGCTTTGTAAACAGTTTTACACATCCGACCGAACGGTATCCCGCCCTGATACCAAGAACTGTTTACATCTTTGCAAAGACGCGCCGTATGATGCGCGCCTGCCTTCCCTGCGCCGGGAATTTTGCGGACGATCGGATCTCTTTTTTCTTTCGTTTTCGGGCAAATTTGAGCCGCCCGGCGCATAAACTATCCGGAGCCGGGCGATACTGTATCGTCCTTTCCGAGTCCCGAACGAAAAACGGCAGAATGCATTTACGAACCGTAACCGTCCGTCTGCGCGGAGTCCGCTTTTGCGGAGTCCCGGCGGATGATCATGATAAAAGAAAGATACAAATGAATATGATGAAAACCAAAAAGAAAATGACGCCCTCCGATCCCGCGCCCGGAAAACTTCGTCCGGAGAAAAAGAATGAGCGGGCGGCGGACAAAACTTCCCCTTCCCCGACAAGAGCCGAAAAGAGGCAGACGAAAAACTCCGGGAAACCGGAAAAGAGGAGATCGATCCTCTTCGACGGCGACAAGATCGCCTCCTTTCTCTCGCCTGCAAAGCGTTCCGAACCGGTCAAAAAGGGCGTGCCGGAATTTGCGCGGCAGGACGCCGTGAAGGCGAAAAAGACTCCTTCGGGCAGAAGCGCGGTCAAGGAAACGCCGAAAGAGCAGGAGAAATCCGCGGCAGTGCCGTCCGGAAAAAGCAAAAAGACTTCCGCGAAGGCGGCAGCCGGGCAACATCCGTCGAAGAGCGCCGATCCCGAAAAGGTCACGGCGCCGGTGCATCAGCGCAAGGGCGTCCGCGCGGCGCAGAAAAAGCCGACCGCGGCGAAAAACGCCTCCCTCCCCGTCAAAGAAGAGCCGCGCTTTCCGACGGCGGACGGCAAGCTCCGTATCATTCCGCTCGGCGGCATCGGCGAGATCGGAAAGAATATGACGGCGATCGAATACGAAAACGACATCGTGGTGATCGACGTCGGCGTCGCCTTTCCCGACGAGGATATGCTCGGCATCGACCTCGTGATCCCCGACGTGAGCTATCTTGTCAAAAACGCCTCGCGCGTGCGCGGCATTCTCATCACCCACGGGCATGAGGATCACGTCGGCGCGGTCGCGTACGTGCTGCGGCAGCTGAACGTCCCGGTCTACGGAACGCCGCTCTCGCTCGGCATCATCAAAGGCAAGCTCAAGGAAAATCCCCCTCCGCAGAAGCCGGATCTGCGCACCGTCAACGCAGGCGATACCGTTCGCCTCGGCGCGCTCTCGGCGGAATTCATTCACGTCAACCACTCGATCGCAGACGCCTGCGCCATCGCGGTGCATACCCCCCTCGGTGTGGTCTACCATTCGGGAGACTTCAAGCTCGACGTCTCGCCGATGGACGGCAACGTGATGGATCTTGTCCGCGTCGGAGAACTCGGCCGCGAGGGCGTGATCCTGCTGCTCTGCGAATCGACGAACGCCGAACGCCGGGGCTTCACTCCCTCCGAGCGCTCGGTCGGCAGCTCGCTCGAACGCATCTTCACCCAATATGAGGACAACCGCCTCGTGATCGCCACCTTCTCCTCGAACGTTCACCGCGTTCAGCAGATCATCAACACCAGCATCCGCCACGGCCGCAAGGTCGCCGTGATGGGGAGAAGTATGGTCAACATCATCGACGCGGCGGTCGAACTCGGTTATATGGATCTGCCGGACGGCGTGCTGATCGACGTCGCCGATATGAAGCGTTACAAACCCGAACAGATCACCATGATCACCACCGGCAGCCAAGGCGAGCCGATGTCCGCGCTCTATCGCATCGCCTTCTCCGAAAACGAGAAGGTCAAGCTCGGCGCAAACGACGTCGTCGTCCTCTCGTCGAGCGCGATCCCCGGCAATGAAAAACTGATCGGCAATATCATCAACGCGCTGGTGCATACCGGCGTCAAGGTCGTCAATGACTCGGTCGAGGCGGTCCACGTCTCCGGCCACGCCTGCCGGGAAGAACTGAAACTGCTGATGGCGCTGACGAAGCCGAAATACCTGATGCCGGTCCACGGCGAATACCGCCATCTCGCCGCCAATAAGGAGATCGGCGAATTTATGGGCATCCCTTCGGCGAATATCTTCCTCTCCGAGATTGGCCGCGTGCTGGAGATCGACAAGAACGGAGCGCGCTTTGCCGGGACCGTTCCTGCCGGGAAGGTGCTGGTGGACGGCGCGAGCGTCGGAGACATCGGAGCGGTCGTTCTGCGCGATCGCAAAAACCTCTCGGAGGACGGCGTGGTCGCCGTGGTGGCAGCCGTCGCGCTGCGCGAGGGCATGATCCTCTCCGGGCCGGACATCGTCTCGCGCGGATTCGTCTATGTCAAAGAGGCGGAAAAGCTGATGGAAAACACCCGCAAAACCGCGCAGGAGGCTCTCGCCCGGATGCTGGAGCGCCGCGTTTCGGATTACGCCGAGATCAAGGCGGAACTGCGCGACGTCGTGGCAAAATTCATCTACCGCGAAACCAAGCGCAATCCGATGATCCTTCCGATCATTATGGACGCGTAAAACCCTTTGATCTGCAAGAAAAAGCAAGAATATTCAAATAATAGTTTACAAAAAACATCAAGGAGAGACCAAAATGCTGTTTACCGAGACGCACGGATGCCGTGAGGCATTTTCCAAAGATCCGGCGGTGATCCGCAAGGGAGAGGAGTATTTCTTCTATTATTCGGGCTTTCAGATGCTGGACGGAAAAGAGAAACTCGCCGTCGGCATCAGCCGCACAAGCGATCTCGAACACTACGAATTCGAGGGTTTTCTGCCGCTCACGCAGGAGTGCGAAGCAAACGGCGTCGGCGCGCCGGCGGCGTATCTCGAAGACGGCGTGATCCATCTCTTCTACCAGACCTACGGCAACCGCGAGCGCGACGCCATCTGCCACGCGACCTCGACCGACGGCGTGCATTTCGAGAAGGATCCGACCAACCCGATCTACCATCCGACCGACGACTGGTGCTGCGGACGGGCGATCGACGCTGACGTCGTCGCGTTCGGCGATAAACTCTTTCTGTATATTGCGACGAGAGACAAGGACTTCCGCGTTCAGATGCTCGGCGCCGCCTCGGCAAAGCTCGGCTCGGATTACAGCCGCTCTTCCTGGAAGCAGGAGATCGCCTCGCCGGTGCTGAAG
>CADBPA010000169.1 GCA_902796505.1 uncultured Ruminococcus sp. | reverse complement strand
GCAGATCCTGGTTGGTCGGAGGATAGGAGTAGTCGTAGTCGTACTTGGTTACGTTGTACTCTTTCTTGATGATGGAAACGCTGGAGGTGTAAAGCAGACCGGCGGTAGAAAGACCGGAGCTTGCGTCTACTGCGAAACCAACGCGGTCAGCAAGGCTGATCTCGGTGACACCGGAGTCGTTACGGTAGATCGCGCCTGCATACTGCGCAAGTCTCTCGTAGTTCCAGTCGCCTTTGCGGACTTCCACGAAGAAGTCTTTGATGTTCTTCTCGCCGTCGCCGTTAAGGTCGTCGATCATCGTGGGAGCGATCGAATCGTAGAGAGCACGGTTGACCGGAACGATGAAGAACGCGCGGATCAGGTCGATGAAATAGTCGGAAGCCACGACGTAGATCTTATCCAGAGAAAGGGTAAGAGAGGACATCAGGTCATCCATGTAACCGGACTCGAAGTAATCGTCTTCAAAGTCGATCTCGCCCTTCGCGTCGATATCCATCCAGTTGTGCTCGGAGCGAACTGCAGAATAGAGGTTCGCAAAGCTTCCCTTCAGGGAGGCGCAGAGCATATCGGTCATGAAGTTGCAGAACATATCCGGGGTAGAAGCCGTCTTGGTCTGAACTGCCTGATAGATGGTGTTGATGTTCTGGGACCAGCCGTATTCGGCGGTGTCCGGATAGTAGTTGTACTTGACGTTGGTCTTGGTGTAGAAGGCGGCTTCGCCGTTACGGGTAGAGACCTGGTTATCCAGGTTGCCGGTCGCGCTCGGATCCTCGCCCGCCATGAATCTCTTACAACCGGAAGGAAGCTCTTCCTTGTTGGTGCAATCGGTGAGCTGGAAGATCAGGCTGGTGGTATCGTAGGTAATGCCGTTCCACCACTCGCCGCTCAGACCCTCGCCGTGCTTGTCGATCATGGATCCACCGCAGATATCGCACTTGCTGTCGCTGTTCGCGTCAACGTGCTGGTGGTAGGCCACGCCGCACACGTCGCATTTGCCGTCCTTATCGGCGTCCACGTGATCGTGCGTGTCTTGCTTGTTGTCGTCACCTTTGTCTTTGTCCTTATCCGGCTTAATCGGATCAACGGTGGTACCCTTGCCATCATCGGGAGGCACGTCATCGTTACCGCCGGTGCAGGAAACCAGCACGGCAAGAACGCTGAAGACCATCAGGACTGCAAGCATGAGACAAATCAGCTTGTTTTTCATTCTTTTTTCTCCTTTTTTGTTTTTCGGCCTGAAATTGCCTTTCATCTGCGGCCGAAGATGAAAGACGGAGCGTGTTGCCGCAAAACTTCCGCAAAGATCCCGGCTCACGCCGGCGCTTCACGGCAGACTTTACGCTCCACTCTACCATTTGCTATCATATCATAAAACGCCCGCAATGTCAAGCACCGCGGAAGCGGATAGCCGAACTTTCTCCCTTTTGTACAAAAGGAAAATTTCTTTTTTGTGCAACCTGTAAATTCAATAATGAAATAATTATGAACAAAATATGAAGAAATTGTGAACGATCGGATTTTCCCCTGCGAAAGCGCCGGGAGAGCGGTCGGGAGACCCGGCGGCACGCCTTATCCTTCGGGGACGAGAATGCCGTATCCGCCGTCCTTGCGCTTGTAAACGACCTCGGTCTTTCCGGTCTCGGCGTCGGTGAATACGAAGAAGGAGTGGTCGAGAAGATTCATCTGCAGAATGGCGTCCTCGGTGAACATCGGGCGCAGGGGGATCTTTTTCACGCGAAGCTCGAACTTGCCCTCCTCGACGTACTCGTCGTCATCCTCGAAGGAGGCGGTGACGAACGCGCCGGAGCGGACGCGCTTTTCCAGCCGCGTTTTGTTCTTGCGGATCTGTCCGTCGAGGGCGTCCACCGCACGGTCCAAAGCGGTCAGGAAGGTCTCGCCCTCCTGCTCGGCGCGGTAGGTCGTTCCCTCGTAAGGGATCGTGATCTCGAGGATCTTATCTCCTTTGCGCACCCGGCAGGTGACCTGCGCTTCGGCGTCCTCGCCGAAAAAGCGATCGAATTTCGAGAGTTTTTTCGCGATCGCCTCTTTCAGGCTCTCCCGAACTGCCATTTGCTTTCCGTAAACCGTGATTTTCATGTGTTTTCATCCTTTCTCTTGTTTTCGGGGACGGATGCCCTTCCCTGTACTTATATTATAGCAGGCTTCGCGGAAAAAAGAAAGGGGTTTTCGGAAATATTCACAAATTTTCTTGAATTCGTTCACAATTTGTACACAAATTCCACAAAAAGCGCGAAATCGGGGCGCAAAAAACGGAGCGCCGCTCCGGCAAGGTGCGGAGCGGCGGAGGTCAGGTGCGTTTTTTCGGCGGCGTTTTTTTCTTTTTGGCGGCGGAAAAGCCGAAGCTGCCGAGTTTTTTGCCGAGCGCAAAATATTCGCCGTGCGAATAGGCGATGAGACCGGCTTTGTCGAAACGGAGGCGGCCGGACTCGTCGAGGAGCGAGCTGTCGCAGGAGACGCTCACGATATCCGCGAGAAAAATATCGTGCGTGCCGGAGGGGATCACGTCAAAGACTCTGCATTCGAGCGCGACCGGGGCTTCGGCGATCGTCGGCGCCGAGACGCATTTGCTTTCGGTTTTGGTCAGGCGGCATTTCTCGAATTTGTCGACCTTCGCGCCGGTGAAAACGCCGCAGTAGTCGGTCGCGCGGACGAGTTTTTCGTTCGTCAGGTGGATGACGAACTCGCGCGAGTGCATCAGCATATCGTGCGAATACCGCTGCGGACGGACAGAGACGTAGGCGCGCGGAGGATCGGAGGAAAGAATGCCGGTCCAGGCGACGGTGAGGATATTGTCCTTTTCCCCGTCGCGGACGGTGACGAGGACGGCGGGCAGGGGCGCTTCGAGCGTTCCGGGTTTGAAATCGTTTCTTGACATGGCGTGACGCCTCCTTGTATGCGGAATATTCTATTCTATCTTATGCCGGGATCCTGCGGCAGGTCAATCGCCGACGCCGGCGATCGCCTCTTCGACCTCGGCGATCGTTTTCGCTCTGTGCACTCTGTCACGCAGAGCGGCGCAGCCCCGCTCGCCGGTGAAATACGCGGCGATCTGCTTGCGGCATTCCGAAACGGCGACCTCCTCGCCCTTCTCCTCGGAAGCGAGCGAAAGCTGCCGCAGCGCGACGCGGCGGCGCTCGGCAAAGGACGGCGCGCCGATCTCTCTTCCCTCCATCGCGGCGGCGACGCGGGCAAAGAGAAAGGGATCGCCGACGGCGGCGCGCGCGATCATCAGCCCGTCCGCCCCGGTCGCGGCTTTCAGCCGCAGGGCGCTTTCGGGATCGCGGACGTCGCCGCTCCAGATCACCGGGATCGAAAGCGCGGCTTTGACCGCCGCGCCGACGGCGGGATCGGCGTTTCCGCCGTAAAGCTGGGTGCGGCATCTTCCGTGGATCGCCACGGCGGCCGCTCCGCCCTCCTCCGCCGCCAGCGCGCACTCGACGGCGTTGATATGCGACGGATCGACGCCCGAACGGAGCTTGACGGTGACCGGCAGGGGAACCGCGCGGCGGATCGCCGAGACGATCTCCAGAATTCTCGCGGGATCGCGCATCAGGGCGCTGCCCTCGCCGTTGCCGAAAATTTTGCGCACGGGGCAGCCCATATTGACGTCGATCGCCGCAGGGATCGCCTCGCCGTTCTCCTGTGCGTGCCGCAGAAGCATCGCCGCGCCTTCCGCTAAGATCTGCGGCTCGGAGCCGAAGATCTGCAGAGCGACCGGTCCTTCGTCCGGCAGGATGCGCGCGAGCGAATAGGTCTTGCGATCCCCGTAGCAGACGGCTTTGGCGCTGACCATCTCGGTCACGGCGTATTCCGCGCCGAAAGAGCGGCAGACGAGCCGCATCGCGCGGTCGGTGTAGCCCGCCATCGGGCCGAGGATCAGCCCGTGGGGAAGGATCACGTTTCCGATCTGCATTCCGGAGATCTCCTTTCGTTTTTTCGCTTTTATTTTAGCACATCCGCACGGTTTGCGCAAGGGATTTGCCGAAAAATGCACAAAAAACTTTGTGGAAACTGCCGTATTTTGAAAAAGAAAATGAAAGCGATTGACTTTTCCGCCCGAAAAAGTTATAATACAGATACATCAATCAACAAAGGAGAATTCCCATGAAGAAAGTTTTATCCGCCCTTCTTTTGATCGCTCTTCTCGCCCTTTGCCTGACCGCGTGCGTCGGAAACGAGCCCGCAGACGACAAGAAAACCGTCGATCTCACCACCCCCGCCACCGACAAAGACAACTTCGTTTACGAAGGCGGTAAGATCACCGCGCTGACCGAAGCCGGAAAAGCCAAAGAGACGCTTGCGATCCCCGCGGACGCGACCGCGATCGCCGCGGACGTTCTGAAAACCTCCACCGCGCTGAAAACCCTCGTCATCGGCGAGAGAACGACCGCGTTCAACCTCGACAACGGCGCGTTCAACGGAACGAAGAGCCTGAACGTCTATATCGCCTGCACGACCGAGCAGGTCACCTGCGGCGGCGAAGCGCTCCTCACCGGTGCGACCGGGCTGACGCTCTATATCGTTTCCGCGCAGTACGCGAACTTCAAGAACGATTACACCTGGGGCAAGCTTGCCGACAGCATGAAGAAATACGAAGGCTGATCCAAAAAAAGGAAATCCCGGCGCGTCCGCGCCGGGATTTTTTGCCGGGAAAATTGCCGCCGCGAGGCGGCCTTTTTTTGATACGGTCCGAAGATCAGGCGTTGGCGGCGCCGTCCTCGATCGCGGGCTGAGCCTTCACGTCCTCATAGAAGTTGGCGACCGACGCCTGGATATAGGGAGCGACCCAGAGCGCGGCGATGCCGAAGGTGACGGCAGAGAGAAGAAGCCAGCCGATAAAGGAAAGCCGCAGGCAGAAGAGCTGCCATTTATGTCCCTTCATCATCTTTCTGCTCTCGGTGAGGCAGGTGTTCCAGTCGTACTCCGGATGGTCTGCCAGAATGAAGCTCGACATCGAATAGGAGTAAGCCTTGATGATACCGGGGATGAGGAAGAGCAGCGACCAGAGGCAGATGAAGATATTGCGCAGAAGGCCGAGCAGGAGCGAGTTCGCAACGCAGTCCTTTGCGGCGAAGATATCGGAGATATCCATTCTGCCGCCGTCGTTGTTGCGGGCGCGTTTGAGGAACATCACGGCGATGCCGAAGCCGAAGAAGCCCTCGGCGAGCATGGCGCCGATGCCTGCGCCGAAGCTGCAGATCCCGACGAGCGCGTCGAAGAGAACGAGGGCGAGAAGCGCCCAGAGCCAGTTTGCCGCGAAGATCTGCCCGCCGAGCTGTTCTCTGGCGAGCGCGCGGTATTCGGAAGATTTTTTCATGACGAAAAACTCCTTTGAGAATTGAATTTGCGGAAAACCGCATTTATCATTATAGCAAAGAGCCTTTCAAAAGTCAATCCTTTTTCGACTTTTTATGAAAAAATGCGCGGCGCAGCGCGAAAGATCCCGGCGAAAACAAAAACCGCCTCGGGAGGGGTAGCCCGAGGCGGGGGAAGAGATCCTTTTGTCAGACGGAGGGGCGAACGGTCGCCTCTTCCTTTCCGGCTGAAAAGCGGATCTTTACGTCTTGCGGATCGGTGACGCCGGAGAGGGTGACGCTGACGCGGTCTAACCCTTTCACGTTCAACCGATAGTAGGTCACGCCGTCTTTTTCGACGGTTTCCGGCACGGCGCCTCCGTAGAGGGCCGAGGGGGCAGGCGCACCGCTCTCAGATTCCACCGCGAAGAGAAGCAGATCGGTGTCCGCAAGGCCGGTGAAGGTCAGCGTTGCCGAGAAAGTCTTCTCGTCGTAATCGGTGAGAGACAGCTCAACGTGCGCGGCTTTTTCCTGCGCGAAGGCATCGGTCGCCTCCCCGTCCCGGCTGGCGAGCGGAAGGATATATTCCACCTGCCTTGCGAGCAGAACGATGAGAACGAGCGAGGCGAGAACGAGGAAGCTCGCGGCGACGCGCGGCAGGTATCTGCGAAGGCGGAACGCGGCGGACTGAACGGTGACTTGCTCGGCGTCATGCGCTTCCGCGATCAGATCGTCGTCCAGGTTTCCCATCGCCGAAAGGATCGTTTTTGCATACAATTCTTTACTTTTCTCACGGCTCATACCACGATTTCCTCCTTCTTCAGGTAATCTTTGAGTTTCCCTCTCGTTCGGGCGAGAGAGATCTTGACGTAGCTTTCTCCGACCGAGAAGCGGCGCGCGATCTCCCGGATCGACTCGCCGTAAAAATACCGGCAGACGAAGATCTGGCGCACGAGCTTTTTCTGCCCGCGCAGAAATCGGGAGATGGCGTCGGCGATCAGGCGGTCGTCGAACATTTTATCGGGGGAGAGCGATTCCCATCCGGAAATGCTGTCCGCCAGCTCGTCGAGCGAGGTGGCGAACTCCCCTGCCGCGCGCTTGCCGGCGAAGCGGCTGCGGTAGCGGTCGAGCGAAAGGTTGCGCACGATGCGGACGAGGTATCCGGCAAGCGTTCCCGGCCGTTCGGGCGGAATGGTCTGCCATGCGCGGAACAGCGCGTCGTTCACGCACTCCTCCGCCTCGGTCTCGTCCTTCAGAATATTGCGCGAAACGGCGGAAAGCCGCTTTGCGTATTTTTCCGAGGTGCGCTCGATCGCCGCTTCGTCACGGGCGAAGAACAATTCGATGATCTCGGCGTCTTCCGCGTCATTCTGCGGCATGGACTGCGACGGTTCACGATCTGCCACGGCGATCTCCTTTCATAAACTCAGACGATTTTTTGAAGAAAAGGTTACAGGGGGAGAAAAACTTTTTTCGGATTCCGGCAATTTTTTTGCGGATCAGAGGGCGTGATAGCCCGCCTGTTCGATCGCGGCCTTCAGCACAGCGTCCTCGACCGGGTGGGAGAGGGTGACGGTCGCCTTGCCCTGCTCGTGATCGGCGGTCGCCGCCGTCACGCCGTCGATTGCTTCCAGCGCGGCTTTGACGTGCGCTTCGCAATGATGACACATCATACCTTCGACGCGGATGGTCTTTTCCATAGTCGTTTCTTCCTTTCTTTCGGTTGTATTTTTTGCATTTTCATCGGGCAAAGCGCGCCCGGCGCCGCCCTGCGCGGATCCCGTATTTTTGTACGGCTTGATCAGATTCAGACGGAGCGCGTTGGTCACGACCGTCACGCTCGACAGGCTCATCGCCGCCGCGCCGATCATCGGCGAGAGCGTCCACCCGGTGAGGGGGATGAAGGCGCCCGCGGCGAGCGGAATGCTGATGACGTTATAGAAGAACGCCCAGAAGAGATTTTCGTGAATATTACGCAGTGTGGCGCGCCCGATGCGGATCGCGGCGACGGCGTCGGTCAGCCCGGAGCGCATCAGGATGACGTCCGCGGCTTCGAGCGCCACGTCGGTTCCGGCACCGATCGCCACGCCGACGTCCGCCGTGGTGAGCGCGGGAGCGTCGTTGATGCCGTCTCCGACCATGGCGACCTTATCTTTTCCGAGCAGCGAACGCACGGTCTGCGCCTTTTTGTCCGGCAGAACGCCGGCGATGACCTCTTCGATGCCGACCTCGGCGGCGACGGCCCTCGCGCAATCCTCCCGGTCGCCGGTCAGCATCACGGTGCGGACGCCCATGGCGTGCAGCGCGGCGATCGCCTCGCGGCTGTCGGCTTTGATCCTGTCGGCGAGCGCGATCACGCCGAGAAAACGGCGGTCGGCGAAGAAGAGAAGCGGCGTTTTCCCCTGCCGCGCGATCGCGGAGAGTCTTTGCTCGATATCAGAAGGGGCGGGAAGGTCCGCCGCGCGGACGAAGGCGAGATTGCCGCCCGAAAGCCGCCGCCCGTCGGAAAGCGTTGCCCGGACGCCGCCCGGCATCTGCCCGAAGTCCTCGGTTTCGGGGAGCTTCACGCCGCGCTCTGCGGCCTCCTTTACCACGGCGACGGCGAGCGGATGCTCGCTTCTGGCTTCGAGCGCCGCGGCGAGCGAGAGCAGCTCTTCCTCGGTCGTGCCGTCTTCGGGGAGCAGATCGGTGACGCGCATTTTTCCCTCGGTGATCGTCCCGGTCTTATCGAATACGACCGTCTTGACGCGCCCGAGCAGTTCGAGCGAGAGCGCGGTCTTGAAAAGAACGCCGTTTTTTGCGCCGACGCCGCTGCCGACCATGATGGCGACCGGCGTGGCAAGTCCCAGCGCGCAGGGGCAGCTGATGACGAGGACGGATACGGCGCGCGCCAGCGCAAAGGAGAATTCGCCGCGCGCAAACATCCAGACGGCGAAGGTGATCAGCGCGACGCCGATCACGGCGGGAACGAAAATGCCGGAGATCTTATCTGCAATTTTGGCGACCGGGGCTTTGGTCTCCGCCGCGTCGCTGACCATACGGGCGACCTCGGCGATGGTGGTATCCTCGCCGACTTTTTGCGCCTCGCATTCGAGATAGCCGGAGAGACAGACGGTCGCGGTATAGACCTCGCCGCCCTCGCCCTTTTCCTGCGGAAGGCTTTCGCCGGTCAGCGCCGACTCGTCCGCCGTTCCGTTTCCGGAAAGCACTCTGCCGTCCGCCGGAATGCGGTCGCCGGTGCGGATCAGGAATACGTCTCCGACGCGCAGCTCGGAGACCGGGATCACGACTTCCCTGCCATCCCTGCGCACCGTCGCCGTCTTGGGCGAAAGATCGAGCAGCGCGCGCACGGCGGAGGTAGTCTTGCCCTTGGCGCGGGCTTCGAGGAATTTTCCGAGGGTGATCAGGACGAGGATCATCGCCGCCGATTCAAACCAGAGGTCGTCCATATATTCCATCGCGCGGGCGTGGTCGCCGTCGAGGACGGCGTAGCTCATCGCAAAGAGCGTCACGGTGCTGTAGAGGAAGGACGCCCCCGATCCGAGCGCGACCAGCGTGTCCATATTCGGCGCGCCGTGGAGAGCGCCGCGGATGCCGCTGACGAAAAAGCGGTTGTTGACGATCAGAATCGCGGACGAGAGCAGAAGCTCGGTAAGCCCCATCGCAACGTGGTTGCGCGTGAAGGCCTCCGGCAGGGGAAGGCCGAGCATCATATGCCCCATCGTGATATACATGAGGAGCAGGAGAAAGACCGAGGAGACGAGGAGGCGGATGAGAAGCGGACGGCTGCCGTCCTCCGGCAGAGACTGCGCTTTTCCGGGATCGGATCTTCCGCGCGACGAGGCGTCGTAGCCGGCGGCGCGGACGGCGGAGACGATCGCCTCCTCGCTTGCGCTGCCGTCGACTTTCATCGAGTTTGTCAGCAGATTGACCGAGCAGGACTGCACGCCGTCTACCTTTTTGACGGCGTTTTCCACTCTGGCAGAGCATGCGGCGCAGCTCATGCCTTTGACGTCATAGGTTTTCATGGGATACCTTTCTATTATTCGGAAGAAAAATCAGCGGATGAGGGGGAACAGAAGCATCATCAGCGGCAGGGTGAGGATGCTGAGGATCGTGCCGAGCAGGACGAGGTTTGCCGCCTCCTTCTGCCCTTTTCCGAGGATCTCCGGGAAATTCAGCACGATGGACGCCACCGGGCAGGCGCAGATGATGAAGAAGGTCTGCCGGAGCGCGAGATCGACCGGCAGGAAGGCGACGAGCAGAAGCGCCGCGAGCGGCATCAGGATCTGCTTGACGGCGATGGTGAGATAGATGCGGTAATCGGTAAAGAGTTTCCGCAGATCCATCGTGCCGAGCCGCATCCCCATGACGAGCATCGAGATCGGCGTCGCCATTCTTGCGACGATCGTCAGCATCGAGAAGAGATTCGGCAGTTTTTCGGCGAGCGGAACGTGAAGCACGAAGAGCAGCAGCGCAACGAGCGTGCCGAGCATCGAGGGGTTGATGAAGATCTGGCGCAGGGAGATGTATTTGCGGTCGCGCGTGATGATCGCCGAGCCGACCGTCCAGCCGAGGACGTTCATGATCACCGAATAGACGGTGGTGAACAGGATGACTTCCGAGGCGACGTCCGGGATCAGCGCCTCGATGACCGGGATGCCGAAGAAGGCGCAGTTGCCGAAGGTCGAGCCGATCGTCAGGATGCGGTAGATCACCTGCTCCGCGCTCCTGCGGTTCAAAAGAAGGAAAGAGCCGCCGAGGACAAGGGCGTGGATGGCGATCGTCAGCAGGGCGAAGACGCCGATGTCGCCGAGCTTCTGCACCGAGAAGTCCGCCGACAGAAAGGTGTAGACGGCGAGGCAGGGCTGGCTGACGTACATCAGGACTTTGGAAAGGCCGGGAATGCAGTCCTCGCTGACCATTTTACGGCGGATGAGGAGAAATCCCGGCGCGGCGATCAGCAGAAGGACGCCGACCGTTCCGAGCGCAATAAGAAAGGTGGTCATATTCAGAACCTCACGTAGTAATCATAAAAGACGTCGAGCGGAAGCGACGCGAGCGCCGCCGGATCGTAGGAGGAGCGGAAGGTCACGTCCTCCGCAAGCGCCGCGATCAGAGAGGAGAATCGCTTTGCCGCCGCAAGGGCGTAAAAATCGCCGAAGTACTCTTCGTTTTCGCGCCGGGCGTACGCCGCCGGGGTGAGCGGTGAGCGGTAAAGGAAACAGACGGCGGGAACGCCGCCCTCAAGCGTGGCTTCCGCCTCTCCGTATTCGCCGACGGCGAGCGAGAGGGCGGTCTGCACGACGGCGGGATGCTCTTTTTCATAGGCGTTCGTGTACGCCGTTCCCGCGCGGAAATAAAAGCCGTCCGGTGCGCTCACGCCGCTCTGATCGGCGCTTTTGCGATAATTTTCAAACAGCATCGGGCTGATGAGAACGCCGTCCTCACCCGCCATGGCGGAGCGGACCT
>CADBPA010000168.1 GCA_902796505.1 uncultured Ruminococcus sp. | reverse complement strand
CCGAATCATGCTCCCGGTGACTCTGTTGTGCCAAAATGCGAAACGCACCTTTGCTCAAAGTTCAGTACGATCCTTCAGGGCGCACTACAAAAAGCATCCCTTGCGGTCAGGAGTAAGGGTAGATGAAAACTTCCGGCTTTGTGATAAAGTGCGTTTTTTGACCGTATGGGGCTAGCGTTTGCAAGCAAACGGCCCCGCCCGAAAAAAGTAGGGAAAAATATTCAGTCAGGTTTTATATTGCTTTACTGCAAAGCCAAATCTAATGCGTATTTCTTGCTTCAACGGGCGGGGCTAAAGCACCGCCCCTACAGTATGATAGCGAACTTTTGAGAAAAGACAAGGCAAAGCGATCTCCCGGCTTGCTCTTAATTTTGTATGATTTCTTTCATTCTTTACGCCTCCCCATTGGGCGGAACGAACGGAGCGAGTGAGGACGCGGCTTCGGGCGCGGCCATTTGCTTGCAAATGCCGGCCCCTACGGTTGGATGATGGCTTTTGCAATAAGACAAAACGGAAGCATGATTCCGACTCATTCTTTGTTTGTTTTCCTTCCTTCTTCACGCCTTTCGATCCTGTCGGATCGTTTCCTTTCCGCAAAGCTTCGGCTTTGCTTTTTTCTTTTTTTCGGCTTGACAACGCTCCGCGATAATGCTATAATCTATGATGTCAAAATATGCGAACAAAGGAAACACTATGATCAAAACCTTACTCCGCTCTCTCAGAGAGTACAAACGCCCGACGATTCTCACCCTGATCCTGATGGTCGGTGAGGCGGTGATCGAAACGCTGATCCCCTACGTCACGGCGACCTACCTCGTCAACGCCATCCAGACGAAGGGCGACAGCCTCTCGATCCGGGATATTCTCGGCGTCGGCGGCATCCTCGTCGGCATGGCATGCGTATCGCTGCTGTGCGGCGGTATCGCCGGATTCACTTCGGCGAAGGCGTCCTCCGGGTTTTCCCGGAATCTGCGGCGCGATCTTTTCGCCAAGATCCAGACCTTCTCCTTCGCCAACGTCGACCGCTTCTCGACCTCCTCGCTCGTCACGCGGATGACGACCGACGTCTCGAACGTGCAGATGTCCTTCATGATGGTCATCCGCACGGCGGTGCGCAGTCCGCTGATGCTCGTCTTCTCGGTCGCCATGGCGGCCTATATGGGCGGATGGCTCGCGGCGACCTTCGTCGTCATCATCCCGGTGCTCGTCGTCGGTCTGCTCCTGATCGCAAGGCGCGCGATGCCCGCCTTCCACCGCGTCTTCCGCAAGTACGATAAACTCAACGAGTCCATCGAGGAGAACGTGCGCGGCATGCGCGTCGTCAAGGGCTTTGCCCGCGAGGAGTACGAAAAGGAGAAATTCGGCAGGGCGGCGGACGATATCTGCGCCGATTTCACGAAAGCCGAGCGCATCGTCGCGCTCAACACGCCCCTCATGAACTTCTGTATGTACTTCAATATGGCGTTCGTCCTGCTGGTCGGCTCCTGGCTCGCCATCGAGCATCCCGAATCGGGCGTGCAGATCGGGCATCTTTCGGCACTGCTCACCTACGGTATGGCGACGCTGATGGCGCTGATGATGCTCTCGATGATCTACGTCATCCTGACGATCTCCGGCGAATCGATGAAGCGCGTCTACGCCGTCCTCTCGGAGGAAAGCACCATGAAGGAGCCGGAGGATCCGGTCACCGAGGTGAAGGACGGCTCGATCGACTTTTCGTCGGTCAGCTTCAAATACTCCGAACAGGCGCAGACCTACGCCCTCTCGGACGTCGATCTGCATATCGCCTCCGGTATGACCGTCGGCATCCTCGGCGGCACCGGCTCGTCGAAGTCCACGCTGGTCCAGCTGATCCCCCGTCTTTACGACGTCAGCTGCGGCGCGGTCTCGGTCGGCGGCGTGGACGTGCGCAAGTACGACCTGCACACCCTGCGTGACGCCGTCGCCATGGTCCTGCAGAAAAACCTGCTCTTCTCCGGCACGATCCGCGAAAACCTCCTCTGGGGCAACGAGGACGCGACCGACGAGGAAATCTACGAGGCCTGCCGGCTCGCGCAGGCGGACGAATTCATCCGCTCCTTCCCCGACGGCTACGAAACGCATATCGAGCAGGGCGGCACGAACGTCTCCGGCGGTCAGAAACAGCGTCTCTGCATCGCGCGCGCGCTTCTGAAAAAGCCGAAGGTGCTGATCCTCGACGATTCGACGAGCGCCGTCGATACCAAGACCGACGCCGAGATCCGCCGCGGATTTGCCCGGTATATCCCCGAAACCACCAAGATCATCATCGCCCAGCGCGTCAGCTCGGTCGAACACGCCGATCTGATCCTCGTCATGGACGGCGGCCGCATCGTCGCTTCCGGAACGCATGAGGAGCTGCTCCGCGAAAGCCCGATCTACCGCGAAATTTACGAACAGCAGACCGCCTCGGTCGGGGAAGGAGGCGAGAGGGCGTGAAAAACCGGAACGAAAGAAAAACCATGCAAAACGAAAAAACCGCGATCCCGGCGGGGAAGCCGCCGAAACGCAAGCTCGACCTGAAGGTCCTCGGCCGCGCGGTGAAGATGCTCTTCCGCTTTTATCCGCGCCTCGCGCCGATCGCCGTCGTCTGTATCGTCTTTTCGGCGATCACCTCGGTGCTTCCCGCGATCTTCCTCGAACAGGTCACCACCACGATCAGCGAATGCGTGCGTTATGAAAACGGCGTCTTCGTCTCCTCGGTCGGCTGGTCGGCGGCGGCAGGGCGCATCCTGCCGAAGGTGCTGCTTCTCATCGGCTTCTATATCCTCTCGCTGGCCGCCGTCATCTTCGAGACGCAGATCGCCGCCTATATGACGCAGGGCTTCCTCGACAAATTCCGCAAGTCGATGTTCAACGGCATGCAGAACCTGCCCATCCGCTATTTCGATACCCACAAGCACGGCGATATCATGAGCTACTACACCAACGACATCGACACCCTGCGCCAGCTCGTCGGGCAGTCTCTGCCGACGGTGATCCGCTGTTCGGTGATCGTGGTCGGCGTGTTCGCCCTCATGCTCTGGTTCAGCCTCTGGCTGACGCTGGTCGTCCTCGCCGGGGTGATCCTCATGTTCCTCGTCTCCGGCAGATTCGGCGGCGGCTCGGCGAAGTACTTCATGCGCCTGCAGAACTCGGTCGGCAAGGAGGAGGGCTACATTCAGGAGATGATGAACGGCCAGAAGGTCGTCAAGGTGTTCTCGCACGAAAAGCGGAGCATCGAGGAATTCGACCGCATCAACGACGCCCTCTACGAAGAGAGCTACCGCGCGCACTCCTACGCCAATATGCTCGCGCCGATCATCATGAATATCGGCAACATCCTCTACGTCATCGTCGCCATCGTCGGCTGCGCGATCCTCATCTCCGGCGGCACGAGCGGCGGTATCCGCGCGCTGTTTACCGGGCAGAGGCTGCTCGGCGTCGGCGTCGTCGTCTCCTTCCTTTCAATGACCAAGCAGTTCACCGGTAACCTGAATCAGGTTTCCCAGCAGATCAACTCGGTCGTCATGGCGATGGCGGGCGCGCGGAGGATCTTCGACCTGATGGATCAGCAGCCCGAGCCGGACGACGGCTACGTCACCCTCGTCAACGCCGAGGTCTCGGAGGACGGACAGATCCGCGAGAGCGCACAGCATACCGGCAAATGGGCGTGGAGGCATCCGCACGGCGACGGCAGCGTGACCTACACCCTCCTGCGCGGCGACGTCCGGATGATCGACGTCGATTTCGCCTACGTCGAGGGCAAGACGGTGCTGCACGACGTCTCGGTCTACGCCGAGCCGGGGCAGAAGGTCGCCTTCGTCGGCGCGACCGGCGCGGGCAAGACCACCATCACCAACCTGATCAACCGCTTCTACGACATCGAGGACGGCAAGAT
>CADBPA010000167.1 GCA_902796505.1 uncultured Ruminococcus sp. | reverse complement strand
TTGCCACCGTCCGAAAGCCGTATTGTTTCAGCCGCGCCATGCCGCCCTCCGGCCAGCCGTCCTCTTTGCCGATATATCCCCACGGGACCTGAAACACCGTCCCCATGCTGACGCGGATCGCCCGTCGGCAGAGCGGATCGCAGCAGGTCGGCGTCAGCAGTACGGCGTCGATCCCGATCCCCGCCGCCGAGCGGAGGATCGCGCCGATGTTGGTCGAGTCCACGACGTTTTCGAGGACCGCGATCCGCCTTGCTCCCCGGCAAAGCTCCTCCGCCGACCGCCGGGGCGGCCGCTTCATCGCGGCGAGCATTCCGCGCGTCAATGCAAATCCGGTCATCGAAGCGAGAAGTTCCCGCTCTCCGCAATAGACCGGAAGGTCTTTGACCTTCTCCCGGCAGAGCGCGATCGTCTGTGCGGCGCGGGTGTTGATCAGCCGTTTGTCGCAGAGCAGCGAGACCGGCTCGCACCCGGATTTCAGCGCGACCTCGATCACGGTCGGCGATTCGGCAATGAAAATGCCCTTTTCCGGCTCGATCTTCGAGCGCATTTGCGCCCCGGTCAGCCGCAGATAGGCGTCAAGCCCCGGATGCGAAAGATCAAAGACCTCGATCAGCCCGTCGATGTGTTCCATAGCGCGCCCCCTCCGTTTTTTTCGCCTTTTATTGTACCACATCCGGCGGTTTCTGTCAAGCGTGATACAAAAGCTTCGATTCATTTCTTTTTCATCTTTTTTTCCGAAAACCCTTTCATTTTCCATTCGTTTGTGTTATAATAGGTCTATCAAAAGAAAAAGGAGGTTTTTATCATGAAAAAGATTCTTTCTCTCACGCTTGTCTGCGTGATGCTCCTCGGCTGCGTTTTCGCGCTGGCATCCTGCAAAAAGACGCTGAACGGCACCTATGAAGGCGGTGTTGTCACCTATACCTTCAAGTCGAACGGCGAAGTGACCGCGAAGGGCGGCCTCACCGGCGCTGAATTCAACGGCAAGTACGAGATCACCACTCAGACGGATGACGACGGCAACAAAGAGACCGTGATCATCTTCTCAGAGTTCTCCGGCATCGGCGGCGCTGCGTATAACGGCACCTTCTCCTTCGGCGAAGGCAAGGATTCCGACAAGGGCGCGTACGTCAAGATCAACGGCGTGAGCTACTACAAGAAGTAAGATCTTCTCCCTGCCGTGCGGCGCAGTCTTTTGCGCCGCACGGTCTTTTTTGAAAACTGCGGACGGCAAAGCAAAAAAGCGGGCAAGCCCGCTTTTTTGCTCTTTTTTGCGATCAGTGGCAGATGCACTTTTCGGTGTTCTTGTCGAAGATGTGGATGCGCGAGGTGTCGATGGCAACGGTGATGTTGTCGCCGGCGCGCGCCTGCGAACGGGAGGAGACCTTCGCGATGATGTTCTTGCCGTTCGTCGCGTCCTCCATGCCCTCGAAGCCGAGGTAGAGGTAGATCTCGGCGCCCATCAGCTCGGTGACGTCCACGTTGACCGGCAGAATGGAATCCGAGAAGGTCTGCAGATACATCGGCTCGTCGTGGATCGCCTCGGGACGAACGCCGAAGATGACCTCCTGGTCGATGTACTCCTTGAGCTTCGGATTGTTGGCTTTGTCCGCCGGAAGCTTCAGCGCGGTCGTGCCGAACATCGCGTAAAGATCGTTCTCTTTCTTGACAAGCTTGCCGGTGACGAAATTCATCTGCGGCGTGCCGATGAAGCCTGCGACGAAGAGGTTATCCGGCTCATCGTAGAGCGTCTGCGGCGTTGCGACCTGCTGGATTACACCGTCTCTCATAACGACGATACGCGTCGCCATCGTCATAGCCTCGACCTGGTCGTGCGTGACGTAGATGAAGGTGGTCTGCACCTTGTTGTGCAGCTTGGTCAGCTCGGTTCTCATGCTCGCGCGCAGCTTCGCGTCCAGGTTGGAAAGCGGCTCGTCGAGAAGGAAGACCTGGGGGTTACGGACGATCGCACGACCGAGCGCAACACGCTGTTTCTGACCGCCGGAAAGCGCCTTCGGGCGGCGCTCCAGAAGATGGCTGATGTCAAGGATACGGGCGGCCTCT
>CADBPA010000166.1 GCA_902796505.1 uncultured Ruminococcus sp. | reverse complement strand
TTGCCGGACGTTGCCGCCGATCCGAAGCGGCTGACCGAGCTCGGCAGGGAGTATAAACGCCTCACCCCTCTGGTCGGGGCGTTCTCCCGGTACGAGGACGCCTGCCGCGCCTGCGCCGAGGCGGAAGAACTTCTCGCCGATCCCTCGCTCGATCCCGGAATGCGCGCGCTGGCGGAAGAAGAGCTTCAGACCGGTACGGAGAGCCGTCGGACGCTCTACGAAGAACTGCGCCTGCTCCTGATCCCGCACGATCCGAACGACGACCGGAACGTCGTGATCGAGCTTCGCCAGGGGGCGGGCGGGGAAGAGGCGGCGCTCTTCGCGCAGGATCTTTACCGGATGTATACGATGTTTGCCGCCAAAGAGGGCTTCCGCACCGAGCTTGCCGATCTGAATCCGACCGAACTCGGCGGGATCAAGCAGGCGGTCTTTCTCGTCAGCGGCGAGGGTGCGTACGCGCGCTTCAAATATGAAAGCGGCGTGCATCGCGTTCAGCGTATCCCGGTCACCGAGTCGAACGGAAAGATCCAGACCTCAACGGTCACCGTTGCGGTCCTGCCCGAAGTCGGCGCGGTCGAGGTCGAGGTCAATCCGGCGGATATCCATTTTGAATCCTGCAAGTCGAGCGGCGCCGGCGGTCAGCATATCAACAAGACCGAATCCGCCGTCCGGCTCTATCATAAGCCCTCCGGGATCGTGATCGAATGCGATCAGGAGCGCAGCCAGCTGATGAACAAAGAAAAAGCGCTGAAACTGCTCTACGCAAAGCTCTATGACCAAAAACAGCGTGAGCAGAACGAGAAGATCGCCGGAGAGCGCCGCCTGCAGGTCGGCACCGGGGATCGCTCCGAAAAGATCCGCACGTATAATTTCCCGCAATCCCGCGTTACCGACCACCGCATCAACAAAACTCTCTATTCGCTCGCTTCTTTCCTGAACGGCGATATGGCGGAGATGATCGATGAGCTGACCGCGTTCGAGACTGCGGAGCGCCTGAAAGGGGAAGAGACGATTTGAAAGATACCAGAATGATCCGCCTTGACCGTGACAAGATCGGTGAGGCGGGATCGCAGACGATTCTCGCGGAGGCGGCGGAAATTCTGCGCCGCGGCGGTCTCGTCATTTTTCCGACCGAGACGGTCTACGGCCTCGGCGGCAACGCGACCGATCCCGCCGCCGCCAAAGCGATCTATGCGGCGAAAGGCCGCCCGGCGGACAATCCGCTGATCATCCATATCGAAAAACCGGAGGACGCCGGGACCTACACCTATACGAACGACACCTACCGCCGGATCGCCGAAGCCTTCATGCCCGGCCCGATCACGGTGATCCTTCGCGCGCGCGACAATATCCCCGTCGAAACGCGCGCCGGACTGCCGACGGTCGCCGTCCGTTGCCCGAAGGATGAGATCGCCCGCGCGCTGATCGGCAAATGCGGCTTTCCGATCGCCGCGCCGTCCGCCAATCTCTCCGGCTCTCCCTCGCCGACCAACGCGCGGCACGTCGCCGACGATATGAACGGCAGAGTCGATATGATTATAGACGGCGGAGAGTGTGAGATCGGGCTTGAGTCCACCATCGTCAAGATCGAGGAGGACGGCAGCCTGACGCTGCTGCGCCCCGGAAGGATCACGCCGGAAGAACTGCGCGCCGCCGTCGGACAAGTCCGCATCGCCTCCGCCGTGACGGCGGAGCTGCGCCCCGGCGAGGTCGCGCTCTCGCCCGGAATGAAATACCGCCATTATGCGCCGAAATCTCCCGTCATCCTGCTGGACGGAAGCCTCGCCGCCTGCGTCGATTTTATCCGCAGGGAAGGCAAGAGCAACGCTGCCGCGATCGCATACAGCGAGGACGTGGAGATCCTCCGCGCGGCATTTCCGGAACTGACGGTTTACGCCTTCGGCGAAAAGGGAGACGAGGCCGCGCAGGCGCACAATCTGTTTTTCATTCTGCGCGAAGCCGACAAGCGCGATCACTCGGTCATCTACGCGCCGCTCCCGAAGAGATCCGGGATGGGGCTCGCTCTCTACAATCGTATGATCCGCGCCGCGGCGCATCATATCGTATCACTCTGAAATACATAGAAAGCAAGGATATAAAATGGCTAAAAAGAAGAAAATCGAAGAAAATCCGAAGCAGAACGAAGCACCGGCAACACTCCAACCGATCACGGAAACGCTCGAAAAGAATTATATGCCCTATGCGATGAGCGTGATCATATCCCGCGCCCTGCCGGAGATCGACGGGTTCAAGCCCGCTCATCGAAAACTTCTTTATACCATGTTCAAGATGGGACTTCTCACCGGGGCGCGCACGAAGAGCGCGAATATCGTCGGCCAGACGATGCATCTGAACCCCCACGGCGACGCCTCGATCTATGAGACGATGGTTCGTCTGACGCGGAGCAACGGCGCGCTTCTGCATCCGTTCGTCGATTCCAAAGGCTCATTCGGAAAGGTCTTTTCGCGCGATATGGCGTACGCCGCTTCGCGTTATACCGAGGCAAAACTCGATACCTTCTGCAATGAACTGTTCTCCGGTATCGACAAGGACGCGGTCGATTTTATCCCGAACTACGATAATACCACCACCGAGCCGACGCTGCTGCCGACCACCTTTCCGAATATTCTCGTTTCTCCGAACCTCGGTATCGCCGTTTCCATGGCGTGCAACATCTGCTCCTTTAATCTCGCGGAGGTCTGTGCCGCAACCGTCGCTCTGCTGAAAAATCCGAAAACGACGGTGGACCGCATTCTCGAACTGATGCCGGCTCCCGATTTTCCGACCGGCGCGAGCATCCTTTACGACCGGGAAAAGATGAAGAAGATCTACGAGACCGGCGACGGCAGTTTCACCGTCCGCGCCCGGTATGAGTACGACAAGGCGAACCACGCGATCAATATCCTTGAGATCCCGTACAACGCCTGCATCGAGGCGATCATCAAGAAAACGACCGAGATGATCAAGGCCGGCAAGCTCCGCGAGATCTCCGACGTCCGCGACGCGGTCGATCTGAACGGCGGAAAACTGATCGTGATGGATCTCAAAAAGGACGCCGATCCCGATCTCGTCATTCAGAAACTCATCAGCTCCACCGAGATGCAGAAGAGTTTCGACTGCAATTTCAATATGATTATTGAAGGACGCCCGATGCAGCTCGGCGTGAAAGAGATCCTCGGCGAATGGATCCGCTTCCGCATGAATTGTCTCTCGCGCGAATACGCCTTCGACCTCGGCAAAAAAGAGGACAAGCTCCATCTTCTGATGGGACTTGCCGCGATCCTCGTCGATATCGACAAGGCGATCAAGATCATCCGCAATACCGAGAAGGAAGAGGACGTCGTTCCGAATCTTTCCGCCGGCTTCCATATCACCAAGGTGCAGGCGGAGTATATCGCCGAGATCAAACTGCGCCATCTCAACCGCGAATATATCCTGAAGCGCATCGAAGAGATCAAAGGCCTTGAAGCGGACATTGCCGAATTGCGCGAGATCCTCAAGGACGAGATCAAGCTGAAGGGAAGGATCATCACTCAGCTTCAGCAGATCGCCAAGAAATACGGCAAACCGCGTATGACCGATCTGATCGAAGCCGAAGCCGTTCAGAAACCGGATAAGGACATTTTCTTTGAGAATTATAACTGCCGTCTCGTGATGACCTACGGCGGATATTTCAAGAAGATCTCGCTGCAGTCCTCCCGCTCCGCCGAGGAGCAAAAACTCAAAGAGGGCGATTTCATCGTCTATCAGGAGGATACCGATAACCGCGGCGACCTTCTGTTCTTCACCGATAAATCGCAGATCTATCGCGTGAAAGTCGATGATTTCGAGCTTTGCAAGAATTCCTCCATGGGCGAGTACGTTCCGAGAAAACTCGGCATGGACGAGGACGAGCACGTCATCGGATGCAAGATGATCTACGATCTTGTCCCAGAACACCATGTCGTCTATCTTTTTGAAAACGGCAAGGGCGTTCGCATCCCCGTTTCGGCGTACGTGACGAAATCGAAGCGCAAAAAGATCTCCGGCGCCTGCTCCTCCGCCTCGCGTCCGGTCGGAGCCGTTTATGAAGGCGATAAGCCGACGACGCTTCTCATTCGTTCTACCGGCGGCCGCGCCATGATGATCAAGAGCAATCTGATCCCGGAAAAAACGACGAGGACCTCCTCCGGCGTTCAGGTCATGAAGCTCGGTAAGAAGAACGACCTTCTCGATCTTGCCACCGATCAGGTCGCCCTGCTCGGCGCGGACAGCGCGAAGTATAAGAAGAGCAGCATTCCGTCCTCCGGCGCACAGCTCGACCAGCTCGCCTTTGAGTTCTGATCCCACAATTTCATTTTAGCAGAACAAAAATCAGCACCCGGCCGCCTTCCGGCAGCCGGGTGCTTGCGATAACAATCAAGAGCCGCTCCTTCGTTCACGAAGGGCGGCTTTCTCCATAGGGAGTCGGGAGCAAAAGACGATCAGTTGTTGACCTCAAATTTGTATCCGACGCCCCAGACGGTTTTGAGCGCCCATTTGTTCGAAACGCCTTCGAGCTTTTCGCGCAGGCGCTTGATATGTACGTCCACCGTGCGGGAGTCGCCGAGATAATCGAATCCCCACACTTTGTCGAGCAGCTGATCCCGCGTAAATACGCGGTTGGCGTTCGCGGCAAGAAAGTAAATGAGCTCCAACTCTTTCGGGGGGAGATCGACCAGCTTGCCGTTCACCTTCATCTCATATTTCTGCAGGCTGATCTCAAGATTTTCATAGCGGACGACCTCATCGTCCTCCGCTTTGGTATGCGCCGTATAGCGGCGGAGCACCGCCCGCACACGCGCGGAAAGCTCCTTCATATCGAACGGCTTGACGACGAAATCGTCGGCGCCGAGTTCCAGACCGAGAATTTTGTCGAAGGTCTCGCCCTTCGCCGTGATCATCACGATCGGCTTTGCCGAAAAACTGCGGATCTCTTTGCAGACCTGCCAGCCGTCCTTTTTCGGAATCATATTATCGAGAAGGACGAGATCGGGATCGAAAAATTTGAACATATTGACCCCTTCCAGCCCGTCGCACGCGGTTTTGACCTCAAAGCCCTCGTTTTCAAAATAGAGCTTCAGCATATCGCAGATGTTGGGATCGTCGTCAATGACCAGAAGTTTTCCTTCCATATGAATCGCCTCTCTCAGATAGAATTTGTGAAGTTTGTCAAAAAAATGCTTAACTTCACATTTATTGTAACAGAAAATCGACGGCTTGTCAAGAGCAAAAGGGAAGAAAAGTATAAAAAATAATATTTTTGAAAAACGCTTGCGATTTTGCGAAAAATATGATATACTGAAACGGTAAAACGTCTCCGAAAGGAATCTTCTATGAAACTTGGCATCGTCGGACTTCCCAACGTGGGAAAAAGTACGCTCTTCAATGCGCTGACCAACGCGAAAGCGGAGTCGGCAAACTATCCCTTCTGCACGATCGATCCGAACGTCGGCATCGTCGCGGTTCCGGACAAGCGGCTCGACCGGCTGGCGGAAATGTATCATCCCGAAAAATTCACGCCCGCGATCATCGAATTCGTGGACATTGCCGGACTTGTCAAAGGCGCCTCCAAAGGCGAGGGACTCGGCAATAAATTCCTCGCCAATATCCGCGAGGTGGACGCGATCGTCCACGTCGTCCGTTGCTTTGAAAACGGCGACATCATTCACGTAGACGGCTCGGTCGATCCGATGCGCGACGTCGAGACGATCGACATCGAGCTGATCCTCTCGGATCTTGAGATCGTGGAACGCGCCATCGACCGCACCGTCAAAGCGGCAAAGAGCGACAAAAAATTGCTGGAAAAGCTCGCGGTCCTCGAAAAGGTCAAAGCCTGCCTCGAAGCCGGAAAAAGCGCGAGAACGCTGGATCTCAGCGAGGAAGAGCTTGCTTGGATCGAGGAATCCCGCCTTCTGACGCTGAAACCGATCATCTACGTCGCCAACATCGCCGAGGACGAGGTCTCGGGCGAATACGAGCAGAATCCCGGCTATATCGCTCTGAAAAAGCACGCCGACAGCGAGGGAAGCGAGATCATCGCCGTTTCCGCGCAGATCGAGGCGGAGCTCGGCGAGCTTGAAGGCGAAGAAAAGGCCTCCTTCCTTGCCGATCTCGGCATTGAGGAAAGCGGCCTCGATAAGCTCATCCGTTCGTCTTACGCGCTTCTCGGTCTGGTCAGCTTCCTGACGGCAGGTCCGAAAGAGGTCCGCGCATGGACGATCCGCAAGGGAACGAAAGCGCCGCAGGCCGCCGGAAAGATCCACAGCGATTTTGAGCGCGGCTTCATCCGCGCGGAGGTCGTTTCGTTTGAGGATCTCTCACGGGAGGG
>CADBPA010000165.1 GCA_902796505.1 uncultured Ruminococcus sp. | reverse complement strand
CACGCGGGCGGCGACCTTCTGCACGTCTGAGACGATATGCTGCCCGTCGCAATCCGCCGTCACAAGGACGGTGTCTTTCGGATACGTGTCGACCGCATAGCGGAAAGCCTGCTTCAAGGCATAGCCTTTTCCCATATTCTTATCGTATGAGATCAGTTTTGTCCGCGGCAGACGCGCGATTTTCCCGAAAAGTTCGGAAAAAGCCTCGCCGCTGCCGTCGTCAACGACGATCAGCCCCGCCGCGTTTTGCGAAACGCTTTCCGCGTACGAGTAAAATTCGGGAGGCGGCTCGTATGCCGGAATAATAACGACCGCATGGATCTGGGTAGAAGGATCAGGAATCATTCTTATTTTTTGCCGCCTTTTCGGCACTCTTTCTTTTCTTGTTCAGCTTGTTCTGCTCTTCCAGCCGCAGAAGATGCGTATAGCAGCACGCCCATTTGCGCCGGGTCTTATACACCCACTGCGACGTGCCGATAAAGCTTTTTCCGCAATACGCGCAGATATGTTCGTTGTACCAGAGGCCGGAGGAATTTTTCTCTTCCGATCCGACCTCCTCTTCTAAGGAGATTTCGTTTTCTTCGGGGTCCGTTTTTAAAGTTGCCATAGTCGTTTGTCTTTTGCTTGTTCTTAGGTCGTGTACGCAGGAGAAATACGTACGGGGATGGGTTTCAGCGCTGCGGAAGTTCGACGGTAAAGGTCGTGATGCCGCCGGAGCAATTTACGTTGACCGAACCGTTATGCAGCTCGGTGATCTTTTTGACCACGGCGAGCCCGACGCCGTTTCCTTCGGCGGAATGCGATTCGTCCGCTTGATAAAATTTATTGAAGATCAGATCGATCTTTTCAGGGGGAATTTCCGGACCGGTATTCGAGATCGAAACCGAAAGGACTCGTCCGTACCGTGTGATGTCGATCCCGATCACGCCGCCGACGGGCGAAAACTTGATCGCGTTATCGATGAGATTGATCCAGATCTGCTTGGTCAGTTCTTCGGAAGCGTGGATATTGTATTCGTCGAATTCGAGCGAAAACTCGATTCTTTTCTTGCTCCATTTCTGTTCGAGAAGCAGGATGCAGGAGCGGATCTGCTCGGAGAGATTATAAGACGTCTTATCCGAGAGGATCGCCTGATTTTCGATTTTCGTGAGACTCAGCACGTTGGTCGCCATATCGGCGAGGCGGCGGGACTCGCGCTCGATGATGTCAATATATTCGCGCTTCTGCTCCTCGGTCAGGTCTCCTTCTTTCAGAAGGCCGGCAAAACCGACGATCGAAACGATCGGCGTTTTGAATTCGTGCGAAAAATTGTTTACAAAATCCGAACGGAGCATTTCGGTGTGTTCGAGTTCGTCCGCAAGTTTATTGAAGGCGCTCGCAAGTTCCTGCACGTACGGAATGCGCGATCGCGTTTTGATCCTCGCGCGGAAATCGCCGGAGGCGAGCTTGTTCAGCGCGTCGATCATCTGGTTGAGCGGCTGGAGCGGAAACCGCCCGATGACCGCCGCCAGAAGCGTTCCGATGACGATGCTTCCGATCGCCATGAAAAGAATGATATTCGCGTAATCGACGTTCTGCTGCCCGTAGACCAGAACGCCTTGGCTGACCAGAACGCCGATCGTGACGGAAATGATCATCATCGTGATGATCAGGAAGGCGAAAACGATCAGCGAGAGCGTAAGGCGCAGAGCAAAACGGGTATTTTTCGGCTTCTGTGCGGGATCATTGCTTTGACCGGGTGCTTTTTTCGGATCCATCCTCAGCCTCCGTCAAACCTTCCGCACGGCTTTGTATCCGAGGCCGCGCACCGAAACGATCTCAAATTCTTCCCAGCCCTCGAAGCGCTTGCGGAGCCTGCCGATATGCACGGTGATGGTCTCCCAGCCGGTATCGCAATCCGCTCCCCAGATCTCGTCCATCAATTGAATGCGGGTAAAGATCTTTCCGGGATAAGAAAGAAGTTTATAAAGCAGGAGAAATTCCTTTTGCGGAAGCTCCTGAACGTCTCCGTTTTTGCTGACGGTGAGCGAATCGTAATCCAGAACAACGTCGCCGACCGAAATCTTTCGCTCGTTGACGATCTTGGCGCGACGCAGAAGCGCTTTGATGCGGAGAAGAAATTCATCCGGATCGATCGGCTTCGTCATGTAATCGTCGGTTCCGACGAGAAATCCGCGTTTTTTATCCTCCGGCAGCTGCATCGCCGAGACCATCAGGATCGGCAGATCGCTTTCGGCGTCCCTCAGCGTCTTGGTGAAATCATAGCCGTTGAGCCGCGGCATCATAATATCCACGACGGCGAGATCGACGTGCTCTTCCCCGATCAGGGAGAGCGCTTCTTCCCCGTCCTCCGCGGAAAGCGGCGTATAGCCGGCGTTTTTCAGAACGGCGCACAGATACCGATTGATATTCTTGTCGTCGTCGATCACAAGGATGCGAAACATTTTGCCACTCTGCCCCTTTCCGGTAAATCAAATTCATTTTAAAAAATAAAAGTGAATTGAAAATAAACGCGCGCGAAGAAAAGACGGAGATCCCGGCCTCACGGCGCGAGACCTCCGTATGCCGCCTGCGTCAGCTTTCGAGCTGTTTTCCGAGGAAGATCCCGGCGGTCTGGATCAGTTTTCCTTCCACCGCCTCGGAGATCTTCTCTTCACGCACCAGCCCTTTCTGCCACCCGGAAAGAACGCATCCGATGACGTCCCCTTCCGAGAGGATCGGCATGGCGCAGCTGACGACGTGAGAGGAATCCTCCCCGACGAGCGGCAGTTCTTCCCCGCCCGTATACATATAGATCGTGCGGGATTCCATAATGTCCTCAAGATCTTTCGAGACCTTGCGGTCGAGATACTCGCGCTTGGACGCCCCCGCGACGGCGATCACCGCGTCCCTGTCGGTCACGAAGATCGGAAGCCCGGAGGTTTTCTGCAAGGTCTCCGCGTATTCGGTCGCAAACGATTGAAGCTCTCCGATCGGAGAGTATTTTTTGAAAATGACCTCGCCTTCGCGATCGGTATAGATCTCCAGAGGATCCCCTTCACGGATGCGCATGGTGCGGCGGATCTCTTTCGGGATCACCACCCTGCCGAGGTCGTCTATTCTTCTTACGATTCCTGTAGCTTTCATAATAACCATTCCTTTATATCTATATCAAAAACCTGCGTGAGGTTTCCTGCATGGTTATTATTTGAAAGTTTTCACGTTTTATCCCCGAAAGATCAAAAATATCTCTCCGGGGAAGATCTGCAAGCGGTCAGATCATATCTTCAAAATAGCCGTGATAGACCAGTCGGACGTCGTCCTTCGGGAAAAGAAAATCGTAAAGTTCGGTGAAATAATCGTCGGTCATCGACGCGATGTAATCGACAACGATCTGGTTCGGCTCGTTTTCGATATACGGCGTCGGTCCGGCGTAATGGTTGTTGGTGACGAAATCGACGTGGTGCTTATAGACCGGCGAGGACTTTTTCCCCTCTTTCAGGTCTTTGAGCATCGTGTAGTACATTTTCAGCATCATCGGGCGAACGGTTTCATTGAGCTGCTTCGTAACGCTCTCCTGATGATAGATCTGCTCGTAGTTTGCGCGCTTTGCCCGCGCCATTCCCTCGAAATGCTCGCTGTCCATCATAATATACGGCTTTCCGTAACTGTTTTCGATGATGTTGACTTCGAGGTTGTTGATGATCTCCGGATTGTACATTCCGATCCCCTCGTCGCCGAGCTGGCTTCCGGAGGAAATCAGCTTTGCGTACTGCGCGTCGAGGCGGTCTTTGCCGAGATAGGCAATGATGTCGCAGATGCGGACGACGCATCCTTCCAGCGTGGAGGGGACGATCTTCAGAATATTCCGCTCGTCCACGTAGCAGCTTTCGACCATCCGGTCAAAGGACGCAAAATCGTGCATCGGAAACGGATGATACTCGTTCTGCTCGTACTCGCCGTTGTGCGTGATGATGCCGTTCAGGGTATCCAGCGTGATATTCAGCGGAAAGATCGCGTCGAGGACGCGGACCGAATGCACGTTGTGATTGAAATACCTGCCGGTTTCGGCGTGATAGGCTTCGCTGAGATAGCGTTCTCCGGCGTGACCGAACGGGGTATGCCCGATGTCATGACCGAGCGAGATCGCCTCGATCAGATCGAGATTGAGATTCAGGGCGGCTCCGATCGAGCGCGCGATGCGGGAGACCAGCTGCACGTGAAGCGCACGGCGGGTCAGATCGTCGTTTTTATAGAAAGAGAAAACCTGCGTCTTGTCGGTATAGCGGTTATAGTACGGACTGTAAAGAATCTTATCCACGTCGCGCACGTACGCCGTCCGCCAGACCGATTCCTTATCGCTTTTCGGATTTCTGCGGATCGCCTCGGAATCTTTGGCGGCAAAATTCGGCCGCGTTCCGTGTGCGATGTCCTCGCGCATCCTTTCCGAAAGTTCGCGCGAAAGCTTTTCGTAATTTGCCATAATAGCCTCGCTTTGTTCTTGATTGATTTTAGTATAGCAGTTTTCCCCCTTTCTGTCAAGACGTCTTGAAAAAAATGCGTAAAAAAACCTGCCCGGGTCAAGGCAGGTCTTTATACAGGCTTACGCCATTTTGTTGTATTTGAGTGTGAGCTTGGACTTCTTGTGCGCAGCGGTGTTCTTATGCAGAATGCCGTGTGCAACAGCCTGATCGATCATCTTAACGGTGACCGAATAAAGCGCAGAGGCCTCCGCCTTGTTCCCGGACTCCACAGCAGAAACGAATTTCTTGATCTGTGTCTTAAGGCGGCTTCTGAGCATTTTATTGCGAAGAGCCTTCTTCTCGGAAACGAGGATGCGTTTCTTTGCAGACTTGATGTTAGCCATGTTGTTCTCCTTCATTTTTAACGGAATCCGGAAAAACCAGCGCTCGACCGGCTGAGAGGGTCCGATGTTACACGAATTTGCCCGTTACCTTTTATCACTTGATTATTGTAACATATCTTTTGCGGAAAATCAAGGGGTATTTGAAATTTTTTTTGAATTTTTAAAAAAATTTACAGCGCCCGGCGGCGCCCGTAAGAAAGCGGAGATCCGCAAAGGCAGATCTCCGCTTATGGAGCTGGTGATCGGACTTGAACCGATGACCTGTTGATTACGAATCAACTGCTCTACCAACTGAGCCACACCAGCACGTTTGTTATTATACCGCTTTTCGGGCGCTTTGTCAAGAGGTTTTGCGAAAAAAGATCAAAACAATTTTCAAAAGAAAGGGCGATCCTGCGGCGGATCGCCCTGTATGGAGCAGGTAAAGGGAATCGAACCCTCACGGCCAGCTTGGGAAGCTGGAGTTCTACCACTAAACTATACCTGCGTTGCGGTATATATTATACACGATAGGACGGAAAAAATCAACCCCTTTTCCGAAAAAAATTAAAAAAAGGGCAAAAAATTGCCCTTTTTGAGGCGCGCGCCTCTTTCAGGAGAATTTTGCGACGACGCGGCGGAGAAAATCGAACGGGATCACGCTTGCCGCGAGCAGGATCACCGTCAGAAGTTCCCTGCCCGTGAGCGGCGTGCAGCGGAAGAGCGCGCCGCCGAAATAGATCATCAGGACCTGGATCAGCGCGACGAGCGACATGATCAGAAGAAAGAGTTTGTTCTTCCCGATATTATGAAGCAGTCCGAGGCGTTCCGAACGCGTGTTGAAAGAATTGAAGATCCCGGAGAAGATAAAAAGCGCGTAAAAACCGGTAAAGAAGGCGAGATCGCCGGGCGTTTTCCGGAAAAGCGACGAGAAAAACGGAATTTTCAGGAACGCGGCGCAGAGCAGGAGCGTATATCCGCCGGTGATCGCGATCTGCCGGAGCATTTCCGCCGTCAGGATCTTTTCGTCCCGGCGCTTCGGCTTTTCCTTCATATAATAGCCGATCGGCGCTTCCCCGGCGAAGGCGAGACCTCCGAGGGTATCCATAATAATATTCACCCAAAGCATCTGCACGATGGTGATCGGCGTGGCGATGCCGAAAAACTGACCGAGCAGCGTAACGCCGCAGGCGGCCAGATTCATCATCAGCTGAAAGGTGATGAATTTACGGATCGATTTGAAGATCGTCCGCCCGTAAAGAACGGTTTTGCCGATCGCGGAGAAAGAATTATCGAGGATGACGATATCCGACGCTCCCTTTGCGACGTCGGTCCCTGAGCCCATCGCGAATCCGACGTCGGCAAGCTTCAGGGAGGGCGCGTCGTTGACGCCGTCGCCGGTCATCCCGACGACGAGATCCAGTTCCTGCGAAAGCCGGACGAGCCGTGTTTTATCCTGCGGAAGCGCGCGGGAAAGAACGCGCAGATGCGGCAGGATCTCCTTCACTTCGTCATCCGACATCCGGGCAAATTCGTCCCTTGTCAGAAGAATATCCGACGCGGAGCGAAGAATACCGCATTCCGCGGCGATCGCTGCCGCCGTCTCCTTTCCGTCCCCGGTCAGCATGACGACCTGAACGCCCGCGCCGTTGATGCGCGACACCTCTTCGCGGACGCCGCCGCGCACCCGGTCTTTCAGGATCGCAAAAGCGAGAAACACCCATTCTCCTCCGCCGTCCCGTGTGGCGAAAGCGACGGCGCGGGCTCCGTTTCGGTTTTCCTCGTAGAAAAGTTTTTCGATCTGTTCCTTTTCTGCCGCGATCTTTTCTCCGCTTTCGGATAAATATGCCGAACATTGTTTCAAAATGATTTCCGGCGCGCCTTTGCAGTACGCCCTGCCGTCCGCGGTTCTGACCGCGGAGAATTTTCGCTCGCTGGTAAACAGAAGGCGCTCGGAAAAATCTGGAAGCGTCTCCTTCGGCTTTCCGAAAAAGGAGAGGAGAGCGCGGTCGGTCGCGTTTCCTTCCCCGGTTTCCCCCGCCGTTCCGAACACCGCCGCGGCGAGTTCCCGGTATATCGGGAGATTGCGTTCATACAGCTTTTCGGCTCCGGAAAACGACGCTTCCCTGCCGACGCAGACGATCTTTTCACAGACCGTTTTTCCGATCGTCAGCGTTCCGGTCTTATCGGTGAAAAGAATATTCAGCGAGCCGGCCGTCTCGATGCCGACGAGTTTTTTGACCATGATCTGATCTTTCATCATCCGCTTCATATTGGCGGAAAGAACGACCGTGATCATCATCGGAAGCCCTTCCGGCACGGCGACGACGATGACCGTGATCGAAAGCGTCAGCGCACGGGAAAGCATCGAGATCAGCGACGGAATATCCCGGATCGCCGCAAGCATCCGTTCGGGATCATAGCCGTTGGAGGCGACGATCGCGTTGAAGAGATAAACGACCGCGACGAGCCCTGCCATCACGTATCCGATCCGGCTGATCTGCCGCGCGAGGTGCGAAAGGCGCAGTTTGAGGGGGCTTTCCCGCGTTTCGGACTGAACGTCTTTGGCGACCATACCGAAATAGGTCGCCGAGCCGACGCGCTCCACCCGAACGAGAGCCGATCCGGAGGTGACGTCCGAGCCGCGGAAAACGTGGCAGGGTGAGGAGAGATCCTTTCCGTCCGCGTCGGCGTCCGATTCCCGTTTGGTCGCCTCGGCGCTCTCGCCGTTCAGCGCCGACTGATCGACCGTGATTTTCCCGGAGATCACCCTGCCGTCCGCCGGGATCGTTTCTCCGGCGTTCAAAAGGATCACATCTCCGACGACGATCTCCTCGATCGGGAGCGAGAGATACCGTCCGTCGCGCAGCGTGCGGATCGTTTTTCCGGCGCTCGCCTCGCTCAATCTGCGGAACGCCGCTTCGCTGCCATATTCCGACGCGGTCGATACCGTTGTTGCGATCAGAACGGCGAGCAGGATGCCGCCGATCTCAAACCAGTTGCACCTGCCGAGCGAGAAAAGAATTTCCGCTCCGACCGAGAAAAGCAGCACTTTGATGATCGGATCGGCGAGATTTTCGAGGAATTTACGCACAAATCCCTTCGTTTTTTCCTTGAGAAGCGCGTTCGAGCCGTATCGCTCGCGAGAAGCCGCCGCCTCTGTTTGCGAGAGGCCGAGGCGCAGGTTCGTTTGTTCCGTCACTGGTTCTCCCCTTTGCTGTATCTTTTGGAAAACTATATGCCGGAAAACAAAAAAACAGAACAGAGCGCAATCGTCTGCACGCTCTGTTCCGCCGTGTTTTTTGAGAACCCCGCGTTGGCCGTGTACCGCAGAATTTAACCCTGTACGTACAGGTGGGTATCCTCTCCGTTCCTTTGCGCTTCCAACGTCCGACCAAAGGGTGCGGCAAAAGCCTTGAACAGCCTATGGGCGGGAGGCCTGCATCCCGTCACGGAAGTCCGGATTCCCTTGCTAAAAGTGTAGGTCCAAATATACGGTATCACGCACCACGCAGGAAAACAAAATCAGTTGTCGTAATCCTCTTCGTTGAAAAGAAGATCGTCGAAATACTCTGCGACTTTGTCGTATTCCTCATCGTCGTCGATGGTTTCAAGGACCATGTCCTCACCCGATCCGGCGACGCGGAGAAGGCCGCAGCCCTCGTCGTCTTCCTTTTCATTCTGATATGCGGCATAGGAAACGACGCAGTAATAATGCTGATCGTCGATGTCCGCCTCCGCCATCACAACGTAGTCTTTTTCTTCCCCGGTTTCCTCATCGGTCAGGGTCAGAACGAGCATTTCATCCGCATCGTCTTCGGATTCGCCCGCGATTTTCTTTTCTTCAAGGTCTGCCATTTCTCTTCTCCTGTTCATAGTATTTTCATTTCCGGTTTCATTATACCCTATTTTTTCGTCTTTGTCAAGAACTTTTCCGAAAGCTGCAAAAAAACTTATAAAAGATCCGAAAGGATCGCGTTGCTGACGTAAAATCCGCGGTCGGTCATCGCCAATCTGCCGTCCTTGAGGATCAGATAGCCGCCTTCCTGATAAAAGCGAAGCCGGTCGCGCTTTCCTGCGGCAAATTCCCTCCCGAACGTCGCTTCGTATTCCGAAAGCGACATCCCTTCCGAGAGGCGCAGGCGAAGCATCGCGTATTCAAACGCGTCCTCTCTGCCGAGCGAATCCTCGGCTTTCCGGTGGGCGGAACCGAAACGGTCGGCGTACCCGGCGAAGGTTTCGACGTTGCCGTACCGCTTTCCGCGGTAATAGGAATGCGCCGCCATCCCGACGCCGATATACTCCTCGTCCCGCCAATAATGCAGGTTGTGCCGACACTCCGAGCCGGGGAGCGCGTAATTCGATATTTCGTAATGCCGATAGCCCTTCTCTTTCAGGAAAGCGACCGCGGCAAGATAGATCTCATATTCCTCGTCCTCGGTCGGAAAGACGAGCGCGTCTTTTTGCGCATAGAGCGGCGTTCCCTCTTCGAGGATCAGCGAATAGCAGCTGATATGCTCCGGCGAGAGCGCGGTGACCTTTGCAAGCGTCCGAAGAAAGCTTTCTTTGCTCTGACCGGGTACGGCGTAGATCAGATCGACGTTGATCTGCGAAAATCCCGCCTCGCGCGCGAGAAGGAAGCCCGAACGGAAATCCTCAAAATTGTGGACGCGGCCGAGCAGCCGGAGTTCCGCGGGATCGGCGGACTGCAGACCGATGCTCAGGCGGTTGATCCCGATCTCCCGATAAAACCGCAGTTTCTCCCGTGTGAGCGTTTTCGGATTGGATTCGATCGTGATCTCCGCCCCGTCGGTGATCCGGAAGGACTCCCGGATCGCGCAAAAGATCCCGCGGAGCTCGTTGGGAGTAAGCAGCGACGGCGTTCCGCCGCCGAAAAAGACCGTGTCGATCTCCTCTTCCGGCTCGGTGCGGTAGGAGCGGATCTCCTCGCAGAGCGAGGAAAGATAGCCCGCCCTCGTCTCTGGATCGACCGCCGGGAAGGAACAGAAATCGCAATAGGCGCACTTTTTCAGGCAGAAGGGGATGTGAATATACAGCCCGATCGCCATTTTATTCCTCGTCTCCGAGGCGAAGCACCGCCATGAACGCCTCCGGAGAGACCTCCACGCTGCCGAGCTTGCGCATCTTCTTTTTGCCCTCTTTTTGTTTTTCGAGAAGTTTCTTCTTCCGGGTGATGTCGCCGCCGTAGCACTTGGCAAGCACGTCCTTGCGCATCGCCTTTACCGTTTCGCGCGCGATGATCTTCGAGCCGATCGCCGCCTGGATCGGGATTTCAAAGAGCTGGCGCGGGATATTGTCTTTCAGCCGTTCGGCGATCTTGCGCGCACGCGCGTAAGCGCGTTCCTCAAACACGATAAAGGAAAGCGCGTCCACCTGCTCGCCGTTCAGAAGAAAATCGAGCTTGACGAGTTTGGACGGCTTGTACTCCTTGAGTTCATAATCGAGCGAGGCGTAGCCCTTCGAGCGGCTTTTCAGCGCGTCGAAGAAATCGTAGATGATCTCGTTGAGCGGAAGTTCGTAATGCAATTCCACGCGCTCGGTATCGAGATATTTCATATCCACGAAAACGCCGCGCCGCTCCTGGCAAAGATCCATAATGCCGCCGACGTACTCCGACGGCGTGATGATCGTCGCTTTCATGATCGGCTCATAGGAGGTCACGATCTCGTCGGGCGAGGGGAATTTCGAGGGGTTGTCGATCGTCAGCTTCTCGCCGCCGCGCAGGTCGAATTTGTAGATGACCGACGGCGCCGTCGTGATCAGGTCGAGATTGAATTCGCGCTCCAGCCGCTCCTCGATGATCTCCATATGCAACAGGCCGAGGAAGCCGCAGCGGAAACCGAAACCAAGCGCGATCGAGGTCTCCGGCTCGAAAACGAGCGAGGCGTCGTTGAGGCGAAGTTTTTCGAGCGCGTCGCGCAGATCGCCGTACCGCGCGCCGTCCGCCGGGTAGATCCCGGCGTATACCATCGGGTGGACTTCACGGAAGCCCTCCATCGGCTCTTTTGCGGGATTTGCCGCCAGCGTGACGGTATCGCCGACGCGGGTGTCGCCGACCGTTTTGATCGCCGCCGTAAAATACCCGACGTCGCCTGCGGTGAGAAGATCGCATTTCTTCAGCCCGAACGGCTCCATCGTTCCGACGTCCACGACGTCGTATTCCATCCCGGTGGACATCAGGCGGATGCGGTCGCCTGCGCGCAGTTTTCCGTCGAAGAGGCGGATATTGACAACGACGCCGAGGTAGGAATCGTAATAGGAATCGAAGATCAGCGCTTTCAGAGGCGCGTCCTCGTCTCCGACCGGAGCCGGAATATCGGTGATGATCTTTTCGAGAACGTCCTCGATGTTGATCCCGTTTTTCGCCGAAATGGCGGGGCAATCCTCCGCAGGGATCCCGATGATGTCCTCGATCTCGCGGCGCGTTCCGTCCACGTTTGCGCTGGCCAGATCGATCTTATTGACGACCGGAAGGATCTCCAGATCGTTGTCGATGGCGAGGTAGGCGTTGGCGAGCGTCTGCGCCTCCACCCCCTGCGTGGCGTCCACCACGAGGATCGCGCCTTCGCAGGCTTTGAGCGAGCGGGAGACCTCGTAGCCGAAGTCCACGTGCCCCGGCGTGTCGATCAGATTGTATTCGTAAACTTCCCCGTTCTTCGCGGTGTAATTCATCTTGACGGCGCGCGCCTTAATGGTGATCCCGCGCTCGCGTTCGAGATCCATATTGTCGAGGATCTGCTCCTCCATATCGCGCACCGAAACCGTTCTGGTCTTTTCGAGCAGACGGTCCGCCAGGGTGGACTTGCCGTGGTCAATGTGAGCGATGATTGAAAAATTCCGTGTGTGTTTTTGTTTCTCTGTCATAATATTCTTCCGTTTATGTGAAAATTGATATTTATTTTCGGGCAGTTATTCAAGATTCCGATAGATGCCGACCGGCGTATGATCCGGCAGAAAGAGGGATAGATAGATCAGAAGGGGCAAAAAGTCCTTTCCTTCATCCCGGAAAACCAGCGAGCAGACCGAGACTTCCCCTTCCTGCGCCGGGATCGACAGCGTATTGATGCGGTAGACCGAATAGCCGAAGCGCGAGGCGGCGGTGAGAAGATCGGTCAGTTCGGACGACGAAAGAGGATCGAACCGCAGGCGCAGTTCCAAATACCGGTCGTCGTTCGGATGGACCTTGGGAGTCCTGAAACCTTTTGCGACCAGAGCGTATTTCATATCCGCGTCTCCGCCGTAGCCGAACACCGGAGTGACCTCGTTGATCTTCAGATCGAAGCGGTAGAGCAGCGCCGCTACCGACGCCAGCCGGCTTCCCCCTTCTTCCAGAGGCAGGATGCAGTATCCGCACTTTCCTTCGGCGACTCTCGCGCAGGCTTCTCGGAGCGAGTCTGCGTATTGCACGCGGGCGTTGGGGATCTGAAGCGAGAAAACGTCGAACGCCTCGTCCGAAAGTGGATTGCGCAGATAGCAGACGGTACCTCCGCTCTTTTCCTCCGGCAGAAAAACCGATTCCGAAAGCGGGAGCGGGGCGGCTTTCAATTTTTCGAGAAGCAATTCGCAAAGTGCGACGCGATCAAAGAGCGCTCTGTCCGCCGGTGTTCCGGGGATCGCCCGCGGGAGCGGAAAGGCGGGATCGCCGTTCGGGACGTTCCACGGCTCTTGCGAGGAGTCGGGAATGAGGTCCGCCACCAAAGAAAGACAGCTGCAAAGATCCATTCCGTCGCCCGAGAGAATTTTCACCTGCTTTACCATCCGGTCGGCGACGGCGGCAAGCTCGCAGATCCTTCTTTGGGCGATCCCGCTCGCTTCTTCGGCGAGCAGATCGAGATTGCGCGCGGAAATCGGATCCTGAGAAAAGAATTCGCCCGGCATCGGCTCTCCTCCTTTTGATCTTATTATAAAGATTATACAAGATAAAAAGGAAAAAAACAAGATGCAAGTTGATTTTTTTTGAAAAACTCTTGATTTTTTATCCGGAGTGTGATATACTACATCAGGATGTGCGCCGGTGTGGTGGAATTGGCAGACGCCCGGGACTCAAAATCCCGTGT
>CADBPA010000164.1 GCA_902796505.1 uncultured Ruminococcus sp. | reverse complement strand
CCGCTGACGACCAAGACCGGGAAGAACACCAACGCGATCTTCGGGATGCTGAATATGGTCACGCGCCAGCTCGACCGGATAAAGCCGGATTACGCGGCGGTCGCCTTTGACGTGCATCACCCGACCTTCCGCCACGAGATGTACGACGGGTACAAGGCAGGGCGGCATCCGACGCCGCCGGAGCTTCTCGAACAGTTCCCCGAAGCCAAGGAAATTCTTTCGATGCTGGGGCTTCACGTGCTGGAGGCGCCGGGCTATGAAGCCGACGATATTCAGGGGACGGTCGCGTCCTTTGCGAACGCCGCCGAGGGGCTGGAAAGCTATATCTTCACCGGCGACCGCGATCTGCTTCAGCTGATCTCGGAGCATATCACGGTGCTTCTCGCCGGCAATACCGACACCAAAGAGATGCACCGGGAGGAATTTATCGAAAAATACGGCGTCGCGCCGGAGCAGTTTGTGGATATGAAGGCGCTGATGGGCGATTCTTCGGACAACATTCCCGGCGTCGGCGGCATCGGCGAAAAGACGGCGGCGACGCTGCTGCAGAATTACGGCTCGCTCGACGGCGTATACGAGGCGGCGGAAAATTCCCCGGAGGACAAGCGCATCACGAAAAGCGTGCGCGAAAAACTCCTGCGCGACAAGGAAAACGCCTATCTTTCGCAGAAGCTTGCGCGGATCATGACCGACGCGCCGATCGGCGTGTCGCTCGACGACCTTGTGCGCGGCGAGATCGACCGCGCGGGGCTTTACCGCAAATTCACCGAGCTGGAGCTTTCGAGCTTTCTCGCAAAATTCCGCCTCACGGCGGAGGATCTCGGCGGCGAAACCGCGCGCGCTGTGGCGGTGTGCGATACCCCCGCGCCGGAGAGCAAAGAAGCCGACCGGGCGGAGATCCTCGCGCTCGCCGGCAGGAAAATCGCCCTTTATGACGGAGAATTTCCGGTCTTTTCGGACGGCGTGCGCGACCTCGTCTATCGCGGAACGCTTTCCGACCTTGCGCCGCTGTTTGAGAGCGATACCGACCTCGTCTGCTTCGGCGGAAAGCCGCTCTATCATAAGCTTTCGGATCTCGGGATCACGCCGGGAGAAAAGCTTCGTCTTCTCGATCTCTCGCTTTACGCCTACGTGCTGAATCCGGGGAGCGGTGCGGTCAGCCTTCCGTCGCTGATCTCCATGTTTGCCGGGGCGACGGTCGGAGAGGATACCCCCTGCCCGACCTATATGCTGCGCGCCGAGGAGGCGATGCGCAAAAAAATATGCGAGGACGGCGAAGAGCGTATCCTCGACGAGCTGGAGATCCCGCTTCTGCCTCTGCTCGCAAGGATCGAGCGGCGTGGCTTCATGGTAGACCGCGCAGGGCTGCACGAGTTCGGCGAAGCGCTCGCGGATCTTGCCAAAGACCTGCAAGATCGCATCTATATGCAGGCGGGCAAAGAGTTCAATATTAACTCGCCGAAACAGCTCGGAGAGGTTCTTTTTGTAAACCTTTCTTTACCGCAGCTCGGTAAAAAGGCGAAATCCGGCTTCTCGACCGACGCGGAAACGCTCGAAGAGCTGCGCCCGTATTCGCCGATCATCGACGACATTCTCGAATACCGGCAGGTGACGAAACTGAACGGCACCTACGCCGCCGTTCTGCCCGAAGTCGCCGATGAGGAAGGGAGGGTACACACCGAATTCAAGCAGACGGTGACCGCGACCGGAAGGCTTTCCTCCGCCGATCCGAATCTGCAGAACATCCCGATCCGCACGAAGATGGGGCGGCAGATGCGCCGCTACTTCATCGCCAAGGACGGCTACGAGCTGGTGGACGCCGACTACTCGCAGATCGAGCTTCGCCTGCTCGCGCACATCTCCGGCGACGAGCATATGATCGAGGGCTTTTGCGAGGGGGCGGACATTCACCGCAAGACCGCCGCGGCGGTGTTCGGCATTCCCGAAGAGGAGGTCACCGAGGACCTGCGCAAGAAGGCGAAAGCCGTCAATTTCGGGATCGTCTACGGCATCAGCGGCTTCTCGCTGGCCAAGGACATCGGCAGCTCCGTCCCGGTGGCGTCTCGCTACATCAAGAGCTATCTCGACCGCTACCCCGCCGTCGAAAAATATCTTCACGACGTGGTGGAGGACGCGAAAAAGGTCGGCTACACGACGACGCCCTTCGGCAGACGGCGGTATATCCCCGAACTGACGGCGCAGAACGGCAATCTGCGCGCGTTCGGCAAGCGCGTCGCCATGAACGCGCCGATCCAGGGGGCGGCGGCGGACATCATGAAGATCGCCATGCTGAAGGTGGACGCGCGGCTGCGCGCCGAGGGAATCGACGCCGCCATCGTCATGCAGGTACACGACGAGCTGGTGGTGGAGACGGCGAAAGCCGACGTTCCGCTCTGCAAAAAGATCCTGCGCGAGGAGATGGAAAACGCCGTCTCGCTCTCGCTTCCGCTGACGGTGGACGTCACGTCCGGG
>CADBPA010000163.1 GCA_902796505.1 uncultured Ruminococcus sp. | reverse complement strand
TGCGGCTTTCAGCGCGCTGTACATGGTTTCGTGCTTGCCGTTGATGGCGGCATCCGCGATCAGCGCGGTATTCAGATTGCGGACAAGTTGATTGTCCTTCGAGACGTTGGCTCTTTTGATGAGGCTTGAGAAGGTCGGGATCAGCACCGCCGCGAGGATGGCGATGATCGCGATGACGATTACAAGCTCTACAAGCGTAAAGCCCTTTTTACTTGTATTTTTCTTCATTTTATTGTATCCTTTCTACCGGGATCAGCTTTTCGCCGTCACGACAGGGGCGCCGTTGGTGATGGCGTAGCTGTAATTGGTCGAGGTCGCGCGCTCGACTTCTGCGGCAGAGCCGTCCGCCGCGGTGAAGGTGAAGGTCCATTCGAGCGTGCCGGGCACGTTGGTAACCGCATCGGTATAAGAGATGTAATAGTTCTCCCCCTCTTTGGTCAATGCAGTGCCGTCTTTGGCGAGATAAACTTTGTCTCCGCTCTCGATCGCGCCGTCGTCGGCAAGCGCTTCGGCGAGTGCCTGCGTGTAGGCGTTTTTCAGAGCCTGCTCCGCCGCGCTCTTGTTTGCCTTTTCCACCACACCCGAGAAGGTGGGGATCAGGACGGCGGCGAGGATCGCGATGATCGCGATGACGATGACGAGCTCTACGAGGGTAAAGCCCTTTTTGGTGGTTTTCTTCATGGTTTGAGTTCTCCTTTTTGTTTTTTGTTTTTTTGAATTGCTTCATAATTCCAAATTCCGGTATAATAAGGAAAATAGGAAGTATTCTGCCTATTATTATACACCATTACTTCCTGTTTGTCAAGGCTTTTTGGAAGTATAATTCCTATAAAAGCGCAAAAAAAGGAGAAATCATGCTTATTTTTGACAAGATCAAGATCGGAAACAATCTTTTGTTCTTCCGCAAGAAGGCCGGGTTGACGCAGGCGGAGGTGGCGGAAAAGGCGGGGCTCGCCGACCGGACCTACGCCGACATCGAGCGCGGTGAGGCGAATATGCGCATCGAGACTTTCATGCGGATCTGCGAGGCGCTGCGCGTCACGCCGAACGACGTGCTGACCGAGGAAGGCTCTTCGGTGACCGAAGAGGAGATTCTCGAACAGATCCGCCTGCATACGCCGAAGGAGCGGCAGACGGCTCTGGACCTTCTCGCGGTATACTTCAAATCGCTCTGATCGGAAATAGAGCGGCAGACGGCTCTGGATCTTCTCGCGGTTTATTTCAAATCGCTCTGATCGGAAATAGAGCGGCAGACCGCGCCGGATCTTCTCGCGGTTTATTTCAAATCGCTCTGATCGGAAATAGAGCGGCAGACCGCGCCGGATCTTCTCGCGGTTTGTTCTCGATGGCTCGGATCGGGAAAAGAAAAAGGAAGCCTTCCTCGTCGGAAAGCTTCCTTTATTATATAATAGTCGGAGCGGACGATTCGGCGCATGGACCAAAGCGCCGGAGCAGGCGCAGGACAAAACGCAAAGCCGCCGGGATCGACCGCAGGGGAGCAAGCGCCGCGCGGCGGGGCGATGCGGCGAAGGGGCGGAGCGGCGATGCGGCGATGCGGCGAAAAGCAGAGGAGCTGAAAAGGCGGAAAGAAAAACGGAGAGGACGAACCTCTCCGTTTTTTGCCGGGCAAGCATCAGCCCTTATTGACCATCTTTTCGATTTCAGCGGCGAAATCTTCTTCTCTCTTCTGGAGACCTTCGCCCTTGTCGTAGCGGATATAGCCCTTGACCTTGATCGAACCGCCGAGTTCCTTGGCGGTCTGCGCGACGTACTGCGCGACGGTCAGCGAATCCTCTTTGACGTACGCCTGTTCGAGCAGGCAGTTCGCCTCGTAGAATTTGCCGAGACGGCCTTCGACGATCTTTTCGAGGACCTGCTGGGGCTTGTTCGCCATCTTGGGATCCTGCTTCATCTGGGAGATGAGGATCTCCTTCTCCTCGGCGAGGACGGATGCCGGAACGCTCTCACGGTCGAGGTAACGGACCGCGACTTCGGCGGCGGCTACCTGCAGCGCGATGTTCTTCGCAAACTCGGCGAAGCCTTCCTTGTCGGCAACGTCGGTATCGAAGGAGATGATAACGCCGGTGACGCCCATGCCGTGAATATAGGTGGAGACGGTGCCTTCCACGATATTGAAGCGGCGGATGGAGAGTTTTTCACCGATCTTGTAGGTGTGCTCTGCGAGCGAGTCCGCAACGGTGGCTTCGCTGTCCGCCATCTTGCAGGCAAGGAGCGCGTCCACGTCGGCGGGCTTGTTCTCGATGATGGTTTTCAGAATGCTCTTGACGAAATTCTGGAACACTTCGTTCTTCGCCACGAAGTCGGTCTCGGAGTTGACCTCCGCGATCGCGGTGACGTTTCCGATGGTCATGACGTCGACCAGACCTTCGGCGGCGATACGGCCTGCCTTCTTCGCGGTGGCAGCCATGCCCTTTTCACGAAGGATCTTCACGGCGGCTTCAAAATCGCCCTCCGCTTCCTTCAGCGCGTTTTTGCAATCCATCATGCCGCAGCCGGTTTGCTTTCTCAGCTCGGCAACGTCTTTAGCGGTAAATTCTGCCATTTTTGTTTCCTCCTGTGAAGATGGGATCACTCGGCAGCCTCTTCGGCGGCCTCTTCAGCCTCTTCGGCTTCCGGAGCGGTCTCGTATCCGCCGCGCGCCTCGATGACGGCGTTAGCAAGCGTCTGGCTGATGAGCTTGATGGCGCGGATGGCGTCATCGTTGCCGGGGATGATATAGTCGGCGTCGTCGGGATCGCAGTTGGTGTCGACGATGGCGATGACCGGAATGCCGAGCTTCTTGGCTTCGAGGACGGCGTTTCTTTCCTTGCGGACGTCTACGATGAACACCGCGGACGGAAGCGTTTCCATCTCTTTGATACCGCCGTAGGATCTCTCCAGATCGTCGATCTCTTTGAGCTTCTTCGCGACTTCCTTCTTGGGAAGCAGATCGAAGGTGCCGTCCGCCTGCATCTTCTCAAGGTCTTTGAGGCGCTTGATGGACTTGCGGATGGTGTGGAAGTTGGTGAGCATACCGCCGGGCCAACGGGCGTTGACGTAGTAGAGGCCGCATCTTTCCGCCTCTTCCTTGACGGTGTCGGCAGCCTGCTTCTTGGTACCGACGAACAGGACGGTGCCGCCCTCAGCGGCGGTCGCGGAAACGAAGTTGTACGCTTCCTCGAACTTCTTCACGGTCTTCTGCAGGTCGATGATGTGGATGCCGTTTCTCTGGGTGAAGATGTACTCAGCCATCTTCGGGTTCCATTTCTTGGTCGGGTGACCGAAATGGACGCCTGCTTCAAGCAGCTGCTTGATGGTGATGTCGAACATTTTCATGTTCCTCCTTTGGTTTTTTCCGCCACAGCGGCACAGCGGCACGACCCGAAGGCACCGGCACCGCTCCCACCCGCTGTGTGAGAATTGAAAATTCTGCGGTTTTCCGCAGTCTTATATATTATACGCGAAGGAGGGCGGTTTGTCAAGGGGATTTCGGAAAATTTTTGCGCATTTTCCGGATTTTTTTACTTGCGCGGCAGGGCGAGGGCGATCCGGAAGAGCGCGGGGACTACTTTGCGGGCGAGCGCCGGGCAATTTTCCGGGGGAACGGGATTCTTTCCGCCCCGGCCGATCCCGCATTCGACCGTCAGCGAGGGGATACCGATCGCGCCGGTGTAATCGCAGAGCCCCCCGTAGGAGGCGAGGCCTTCGGGGCGCGCGAGCCGGTAGCCGAGGATGCGCGCGGCGCGGACGCCGAACAACCTTGCGCGCGGAGAATCCGGGAAGGCGTAGACCTCCTCGCCCTGCGTATGGAGGCTGACGACGGCGGAGAAATCCACCGCGCGCACGAGCGCGGCGAGCGCGGCGGTCTCCGGCTCGCTTTCGGGATATTCGCCGCAGTAGCGCGTTCTGCCCGGCAGGATGCCGCCTTCGCGTTCGAGAACTTTATAGGCGGCGAAGCCCTCTTTGTAGTTATGGTTGAGATCGACTCCGCGCGCGTTCGCCTGCCAGCGCGAAAAATCGCTTCCGCCGTTCATCCGCACGGCGCGCCGGTAGAGCGGATTTCCCTCGCTCCGATCGGGATGCAAAAGAAGCTCCACACCGTCGGGATTGAGGCAGGGAACGACGAAAAAAGTAAATCTTTGTAGGCAAATCGCGGTATCTCGGCTTCGATCCTCGGCGGCGGCGAAGAGGAAGGCGTAGAGCAGGGCTGTCGTGATATGCTCCATCGCGTGGTGCGTTCCGACGAGGAGGAAGCGTTCGCCGCCCTCCCCTGCCCGGAAAAGGTCGATCTCCCTTCCGAGGATCGATCGGCCGAGGACGGTGCGGGAAATCTGCGGAAACGACGAAAGGGCGCGGTTCCATCCGGCGCGCGCTTCGGCGTCCGGCGCGGCGCAGAGGGAGTCGGATAACGAGTCGGAAAACATAAAATCTCCTTTTGGGGCTTGTATTTCGCTTCGGGATGTGCTACAATAAAGAAAAAAGGAGGCGAAAGTATGAGCGGACGATCGACGGTCCTGCGCTTTTTCGGAATTTTTTCCGGGGCGGCGTTTCTGCTGTTCTGGTTTTACGATCTGCTCGTCTACAGCGCGCTTCTCGGCGATCGGATCGCGCAGATCGCGGGCTACGCTTCGGATCTGCTGCAGACGGCGTTCGGCGTGCTGATGCCGACGGTCGGCGCGGCGATCCTCTTTGCGCTCTCCCGGCGGATACGCCTGCGAAAGCTCTGGCTGCCGGCGCTTCTTCTTTCGGCGGGGCGGCTCTTCTTCTCGCTTCCCTACTATTATCTTTATTATTTCGGCCTCGGTTACGACACACCCGATTCGCTCCTGCTCTCAGCGCTCGGATCGCTGCTGGTGATCGCGCTGAGTTTCTGCGAAACGGCGGCGCTCTTCCTGCTCTCAAAAGCGGTCTTGAAACTGCGCGCCAAGTCCTTTGCGGTGCAAAGCACGCCCGACCTTCGCCCCTTCGATCTTTCGGCGCCCGAAGCGCTCGCCCTGCTCTGCGCTTCCCTGCCGCTCTGCCTCTATACGCTGATCGCGGAGATCGTCCGCGCGGTCGGTTATCTTTCGGACTACGCCGGGGGATACCGGGTGGGCGAGATCCTCTATATGACCTTCTGCTTCCTCTTTGACGTCGGGCTGTTTCTGCTCGCGCCGGTCTGCGCCGCCGCCGTCAAACGGGGAATCGACCGTAAAGAAAATGGAAAGGATGGTTTACAAAATGGGAACACAAGCGATTCGTGATTTTGACCTTTGGGAGAAACACGCCCCCGGGATGCCGGAGGGAGAGACGGTGAAGATCCATTACTACCCTGCCGCCGAAAAGCGCGGCGACGGATGCGCCGTCATCTTCGCCGGAGGGGCTTACGCCTTCCGCACCGCCTTCGAGGACGACGGCTACGCGCGCTTTCTCAATGACGCCGGGCTGGACGCTTTCGTCGTCGATTACCGCGTCGCTCCGGCAAAATTCCCTTATCCTCTGCTCGACGCGCGCCGCGCCGTCCGTTTCGTGCGCGCAAACGCCGAAGCCTTCGGGCTCGATCCGCACAAGATCGCCGTGATGGGCTCTTCCGCCGGCGGTCATCTCGCCGCGCTGGTCTCGACCTACCGCCCGAAGATCGACGGTGAAGGAGAGGACGAGCTCGACCGGGTCGATCCCACCCCGGATCTGCAGATCCTCTGCTACCCGGTCATCGACCTCTGCCCTCCGTATACGCACGGCGGCAGCGCCGACAATCTGCTCGGCGAGGGGCATTCGGAGGAGCTTGCCGCGTCGCTCACCCCGTCGCGCATTGCCGATGAGAAAACGCCGCGCGCGTTCATCTGGCACACCTCGTCCGATCCGTCGGTGAACGTCATGAACTCCTACGGCTACGCCGCCAAGCTGCGCGAGCTGAATATTCCGCTCGAAATGCATATCTATCCGCTCGGCGGCCACGGTCTCGGACTTGCCGACGAGGGCGATCGGGCGATCCCGCACGTCGCCGATTGGAGCGCGCGGCTGGTCGAATTTCTGAAACTTTCGGAATATCTGAAAAAATTTTGAAAAACCCCTTGCATTTTTGCAAAAGATGTGTTACAATATACTCTGTCAATTTGCGATTTACGAAAATCGCATGTAACCGTCGCTTCGGCGGCGCGATCTCAGGAGGAAAGAAAGATGGCAAAGTGCAGTGTTTGCGGTAAGGGCGTTGTCTTCGGACATAACGTTTCCCACTCCAACCGTAAGACCAACAGAACGTGGAAGCCGAATATCCGTAGAGTCAAGACCGTTGTGGACGGTACTCACCAGACGATCTATATTTGCTCCCGTTGCCTTCGTTCAAGCAGAAAAGAGAATGCTTGATCGGAGAAAGAATGCCGGATGCGCTTCGTGACCACACCGAACGCACCCGGCTTTTTTTATTTTTCAGACGCCATGGGCGTCTTTTTTATTTTTCCGGCGCGCGCTCCGATGCTGCCTCAGCTTTCGTCGCCCCGACGTCCCCGGCTTCCGCCCGGCGGCGGATCAGCGGATCGAGCAGGATCGAAAAGAGCGGAACGACGAGGAGCCCGAACAGGCCGAGGAAGGAATATCCGGCGTAGAGCAAAACCAGCGTCAGGAGCGGATGGATGCCGAGATTTTTGCCGAGGATCTTCGGTTCGAGAAACTGCCGCAGGATTTCGTTTGCCGCGAGCAGGATCAGAAGCCCGACGGCAAGGGCGGTCTTTCCCGAAGCGAACGCCGCGATACTCCACGGAACGATCACCGTCCCGACGCCGAGGACCGGGAGCGCGTCGAGCAGGGCGATCAGGGCGGCGAGCAGCAGCGCGTAGTCCACGCGCAGGATCAGAAGCCCGGCGAGGACGACCGCGAAGGTGATCAGCGTCAGAAAAGCGTAGGAGCGCAGATATTTCAGCCCGACGCGCAAGCCGCTCGCCTTGTATCCGCGCAGCACTTCCCTCGCCCTTTCGGGAAGCAGTCCCATCACGGCGCGGTTGACGCGTTCGAGGTCCACCGAGAAATAGACCGTCGCGATCAGGAGAACGACCGCGAAGAACACCCCTTCGGGGATCTTTGCGGCAAAGGCGGCGACAGCGCCCCCGACCTCGGCAAGCAGTGCGCCGACGACCGAGCCGAGCGCCTCGCCGATCTTCGATCCCGCGGGATCTTCCGGGCGGCCGAAGGGACGGAGGACCGAGGCGAGGATCTCGTCGAGCCTGCCGCTTTCGGCAAGCCCCGAAAGGAAGGAGACCGCCTCGCCGGCGAGTCTGCCGAGCAGGTAGGCGAGTCCCCCGACGCCGAGCAAAAGAAAGGCGAGCGAGAGGACGGCGCGCAGCGCGCGCTCGCCGCCTGAGGGACTGCCGTCCGGGCGGCGTTTTCCCCGAAGAATTTTACGCGCGAGCGGCCGCGCGGCGAAGGCGATTCCCCACGCGACAAGAAACGGCAGTACCGCCGGCAGAAGATAGCGGAAAAGCAGGTACGCCGCCGCCACCGCTCCGACCGCGCAGACGGTCAGGTGCGCGAAAAAAGAAATTTTCTGCCGCAGCGGCTCATTTTCCTTCATATCTCTTTACAAACTCCTCCGGAAATGGTATAATAACAGTATATTCCGCAAAAAGCGGTTTCATCCAAAAAAATGAAAAGAGGAGAAAATCATGATCGTGATGGAAATGGAAAACGGCAAAAAGGTCAAGATCGAGCTTCTGCCGGACGCCGCGCCGAAAACCGCGGCAAATTTTGAAAAACTCGTGAAGGAAGGCTTCTACGACGGGCTGACCTTCCACCGCGTGATCCCCGGCTTTATGGTGCAGGGCGGCGATCCGCTCGGCAACGGCATGGGCGGCTCGGAGGAGAATATCCCCGGCGAGTTCCGCTCGAACGGCTGGAACAATCGACTGAAACACACCCGCGGCGTGATCTCGATGGCGCGCGCCTATGATCCCAATTCCGCCTCCTCGCAGTTCTTCATCATGCACGCCGACGCGCCGCATCTCGACGGCAGTTACGCCGCCTTCGGCAGAGTGACCGAGGGCATCGAGGTCATCGACGAGATCGCCGCCGTCCCGACCGACCGCCGGGATAAGCCCTTGACGCCGGTCGTCATCAAGAGAATGTATCTTGAGGACTGATCCCGCCGGAAAAGCCC
>CADBPA010000162.1 GCA_902796505.1 uncultured Ruminococcus sp. | reverse complement strand
CACGAGAAGCTGGGGCGCGAGCGGCGGCGCGACCGGCGTCATCACCTCGGATCTGACCTTCCGGAACTGCACCTACGATTTCTCCGGCTCGGAAGGCACGCGCACCTTCGCCTCGACAAGACTCGTCAGCACCTCCGGCGGCAAGGCGTCGCAGAATATCGCGATCACCGTCGAGGGCGGCGAATTCCTCGGCTCGTCCTCCGGCGTCACCCTCTTTGATATCGACAACACCGACAGCGTGACCTATACGAAAAATTCCGAAGGGAAGTATACCGCCTACGTCCTGAACGCCGGGAATCCTCCGACGGCAGCCGTCGCGACCGACGCGGGCAGCGCATACTTCGGCATCGCCGGAAGCCGCGAAGGCTACACCGTCTACGAGCCTTGCTTCGCCCCGGTCGAAACCGCGTACGGCGAGATCCCGACCGACGCGCTCCGCTTCGGCATCGTCCTTTTTGGGGACGGAAAGTATCTCGGCGGCTTTGACAGCTGGAAATCGGCGAGCGGTCTGATCAAATCCACCCTGACCGACGATCCCGGCGGAGAAGTCACCGTTCTCTTCCGCAGGAATATGACCACCGACGCCGTCAACGGATCGGAACGCCTCTCGTATATGAACGGCACCGTTACCCTCGATCTCGGCGGAAATATTCTGGTGACGAACGGCACGCTGATCGAGTGCGGCGTCGCCGCGGCGAACTACACCGAAGCCTTTGACACCACCGTCAACGTCAGAAACGGCGAGATCCGGATGGGTACCTATTTCTTCGCCGCCGAGTGCCGCGCCGCCGTGGATAAGAAGATGACGCTGAATTTTGAAGGCGTGACCTTCGGCGTGGACGAGGCGACCTACAACACCTCCCGCAACAAATTCTTCTTCTCCTGGCCGGACAACAGCTCCACCCAGAGCGTGGACACCCTCTCCTTCTTCTTCCGCGACTGCACCTTCGATCTGCGCGGCAGAAGCAACGATTTCATTATCTTCTCCTTCTCCGGCACGCAGGCGGGCGTTGCGGCCGATTTCCATATTGCAGGCGGCAGATTCCTCGCCGACTCCTTCGCAAACGTCACCCTGATCACCGCCGATGAAAACGACAGCCTCACCTTCGAGAAGAACGCCGACGGCAAATACCCGGTCGTCACCGTCCCGGCGGATCACGAACTGAAAACGGTCTCCGGCGTCAACGAGGACGGCAAGCTCTGCTACTTCGCCGATCCGGTCACCGACGGTGAATATAAGACCTATTCGCTGGTCAAAGTCCCCGAGGTGGTCAAGACCGCCTACGGCGACATCCCCGAAGAGAACACGACGGCGGTCTACGCCATCTTCTCCGAGGGCAGCTTCCTCGCCGGAAAAAACACCTGGAAGGATGCGAACAACTACGTAAGAAGCTATCTTTCCGCGCACGCCGGCGCCGAAGTGCAGATCCTTCTGCGCTCGAACGACACCACGACCTCGTCGCTGACCTCCGGCGACCGCGTTCCGTTCATGAACGGCAGCGTCGTCTTTGACCTCGACGGCAAGACGCTCCTCGCCGCCGCGGCGATCCTCGAATGCGGCGTGCCGGCGGCGTATACCGACGATTTCACGTCGGACTTCACGATCAAAAACGGTACGCTTCTGCTCGGCAAGGGCAATATCCTCGTCGCCGAGTGCCGCTCGGACAGCTCCAAAGTCATGAACGTGACCTTCGATCACGTGACGATCGGCATCGATCCCGAAACGCACGCGACCAACCGCAACCGGCTCTTCTTCGCCTACAACGACCAGACCTACGCCGGCAAGGATACTCTGAATATCACGCTGAACGAGTGCAAGATCGACCTTTGCGACCTTTCGATCGCCTTCACGGTCTTCTCCTTCAAGAACACCCCGGCGGGCGTCGAGGCGAATATCCGCATGATCGGCGGCGAGATCCTCGCAAAATCGCTTGATAACGTCACCCTCACGAATTTTGACGAAAACGACAGCCTGACCTTCGCCAAAGGCGAAAACGGCTATACCGCCCTCACCGTCGAGTCCGGAGAAGCCTTCTCCGGCGATTACGCCGCGGACGGCGGCAAGACGGTCTACTTCGTCGGCACGAAACTGACCGAGCTCGATTTCACCGACTGGTCGGTCGTAACGCCGGCGGGCTGCACCGAGGCCGGTCTGAAAACCCGTTACGACAAAAACAACCCGGCGCGCACCGAGTCCCGCGAGATCCCGGCAGAAGGACACACCCTCGGCGAATGGATCGAAGAGATCCCCGCAACGGTCGAGGCGGAAGGCGTTCTCGGACACTATACCTGCTCGGTCTGCAAGAAGAATTTCAACGCGGAGAAGAACGAGCTTGCAAGCCTTGTGATCCCGCAGCTTCCGCCTCCGGTCGGCATCGACGGCGTCAAGCAGAATCTCACGCTGGCAACCGATTTCCGCACCAATCTCTTCTTCCCGAAATCGGAGGAGAAGAAGCTTCTCTCGGTGAAGTACGGCGACGTCACCCTGCCGCTCGTCCGCCGCTGGCTCGACGGCGTCGAGTATGACTGCGTTTCGGTCGCCTTCGGCGCAGACGAAGCCGCAAAGGAGATCGTCCTGACCTACGTCTTCCTCTATGAAGGCGAGGAACACAGCAACAAGGTCACGACCGATCTCGTCCGCTATTGCGAAAAACTGAAGGCGCTTGAGGACGGCAGATACGCCGATCTCGCCGGCGCGATCCTCTATTATGCTTCCAAGGCGACTCCCGACGCCGGCATCACCGCCGAGCGCGTCACCGTGAATGCACCCGCTCCGGTCAACACGATCTCGTCCGAGTCCCCGGTCACCGGCGCAAGCTTCTATCTCGGCTCAGCGCCCGTCATGCTCTTCACGCTGGACAAGAACTACACCGGCGAGCTGCGGCTGAGCTGGAACGGCAACGCCGTCGTCAAGGCGGTCGGCGAGAACGCACAGGTCGCGCTCGAAGAACTCAAGCTTTACGACCTGATCGAGACCGTCAAGGTCGAGTACCGGAACGCCTCCGGCGAATTCGTCGAGGCAGGGCTCTATAACCTTTCGGCATACGTCCGTTACGCGGGCAATAACGAGAGTTCCGCCGTCGCAAAACTTGCCGACGCCCTCTGCGATTACGCCGTCGCCGCGCATGAGTACGCCTACGGCGAGTAAGCGCCTGCAGAAAATCTGTAGCCAAATTACAGCGAATCAATAGCAAAATGTAAATAAAACATAGCAAAAGACCGCACCATTGGATCACTCCTTTGATGCGGTCTTTTCTTGTATCAGTTGATAAAAGTGATGATTATGACCGGTTTTCGGTCTTTTTT
>CADBPA010000161.1 GCA_902796505.1 uncultured Ruminococcus sp. | reverse complement strand
GACGCCGCGCGGCGGACGCTGACGGCGCGCTTGCTCTGCGAGCTGGATCATCACGCGGCGAAGGAGGCGAGGGAGGAGATCGACCGGGCGTTCCGCGAGACGGCGCCGGATCTGCTCGCGCTGGATTTTTCGGGCGTTTCGTTTATGGACAGTTCGGGCGTCGGGCTGATCCTCGGCAGGCTGTCGCTTTGCGCGGCGGCGGGGGCGCGGATGGAGATCGTCGGCGTTTCTCAGGCGACGCTGCGGCTTTTGCGAATGGCGGGGCTTGAACGGATGCCGGGACTGAAGATCCGCGCGGCGGAGGACGACGGCAGGCAGAACGAAATTCTCCGGCAGGAGAGCCGGAGGGAGGAAGAGAGGATCGCAAGGTCATGATCGGAGAGAAAGAAAAGAGCGGAAGACGGATCCGCGTGATCAACGAAATGAAGCTGCGCCTTCCGGCGATCAGCGAAAACGAGGCGACCGCACGCGCGATGATCTCGGCGTTTGCCGCGGGGCTGGACCCGACGGTGGAGGAACTCGGCGATCTGCGCTGCGCCGTCAGCGAAGCGGTGACCAACTGCATCGTCCACGCCTACAAAGGACTTCCCGCAGGCGAGGTGGGCTACATATATATCTCTGTCCGTCTCTACGACGCGCGCCGGATCTCGGTCGAGATCTCGGACAACGGCTGCGGCATCGAGGACGTCGAGCGCGCGAGGCGTCCGGCGTACACCACCGGGGAGCCGGGCGAGAGATGCGGTATGGGCTTTCTCGTCATGGAAAACTTCACCGACTTCCTCTCGGTCAAATCGCGGCCGGGCAAGGGGACGACCGTCCTGATGCGGAAAAATTTCAAGCCCTGACCGGACCGTGAGGGGTTATGCAGATCACCGAAAACAGATCGCAGTACGACAGAAATCCGGGCTTGATCGAAGCCTACCGCAGAGGGGACGCCGCCGCCGGCGAGGAACTCTTTCTGCTCAACCGACCGCTGGTTTTTCGCATCGCCGGGCGGTTTTCGGGCAGAGGAGTCGACGCCGACGAGCTCTTCGAGGTCGGTTGCCTCGGACTTGTGAAGGCGATCAACACCTTTGATCTTTCGCGCGGCTGCGCTTTTTCGACCTACGCCGTTCCGCTGATCTTCGGCGAGATCCGCCGCTTCCTGCGCGACGACGGACCGATCAAGGTATCGAGAGAGGAAAAGCGGCTCTGCGCGGTGCTGAACGCCGAGCGCGAACGCCGCGCCGCCGCCGGGGAAAGCACCGGGATCGAGGAGATCGCCAAAGCGGTCGGGGTATCCGCGGCGCAGGCGGCGTCCGCCTTTTTTGCCGGCGCGCCGGTCCGTTCGCTCGACGAGGCGGCGTATGACGACGAGGACGGCACCACCCTCGGCGCGACCGTCTTCGACGAGGAGGACGAGAACCGGAATTTCGACCGCCTCGCCCTGCGCATGGCGCTCGACCGGTTGACCGCGCCGGAGCGGAAGCTCATCCTGCTCCGCTATTTCCGCGACCTCTCGCAGGTCGAGACCGCGAAGATCCTCGGCGTCACGCAGGTGAAGGTCTCGCGCGAGGAGAAGAAGATCCTCGCAAAGCTCAAAGAGCGGCTGTGAAAACGCAAAAGCCGGAAGAAGATGGAAAAACGCCCTCCCGGTATCCCCGGCGCGCGCCGCTTGCATCCGGCGAGGGGAGATTTCGGGCGTTTTTTTCTGCCAAATTGTGAACAAATTGTGAACTTTTTCAAAAGTACTTGATTTTTTCGCTGTAAATGAGTACAATGGTATCGTAAAGGTTAGCACTCAAAGGAAAAGAGTGCTAAATCCAAAAAAGAAAACGGAGGAATCACCATGCAACTGAAACCATTACTGGATAAAGTCGTCCTGAAGAAGGTCGAGGCCGAGGAGACCACCAAGGCCGGCATCATTCTGACGGGATCCGCCAAGGAACAGCCTGACGTATCCGAGATCATCGCGGTCGGCCCCGGCGGGACCGTGGACGGCAAAGAGGTCAAGATGACGCTTGAGGTCGGTCAGAAGGTCATCGTGGAAAAATACAAGGGCACCGACGTGAAGCTTGACGGCGAGGAATATACCATCGTCAGTCAGGAAGACATTCTCGCGGTCGTCGAGGATTAAGGAGGAAAACATACTATGGCAGCAAAAGAAATTCTTTATGGGACCGAAGCCCGCGCGGCGCTCCTGCGCGGCGTGGATCAGCTTGCGGACACGGTCAAGATCACGCTTGGCCCGAAGGGCAGAAACGTGGTGCTGGACAAAAAATACGGCGCGCCGCTCATCACCAACGACGGCGTGACGATCGCCAAGGAGATCGAGCTTGACAACGCCGCCGAGAATATGGGCGCGCAGCTCGTGCGCGAAGTGGCGACCAAGACCAACGACGCCGCCGGCGACGGTACGACGACGGCTACCCTGCTCGCGCAGGCGCTCATCCATGAGGGGATGAAGAACGTCGCCGCCGGGGCAAACCCGATGGTGCTCCGCAAGGGCATTTTCAAGGCGGTGGACGCGGCGATCGAGGAGCTGAAGAAGCAGTCCAAGAAGGTCGAGGGCTCCGAGGACATCGCCAGAGTCGGCGCGATCTCGGCAAGCGACGAGACGATCGGTCGGCTGATCGCTGACGCGATGGAGAAGGTCACCTCCGACGGCGTGATCACCGTGGAGGAATCCAAGAGCGCCGAGACCTATTCCGAGGTCGTCGAAGGAATGCAGTTCGACCGCGGCTATCTCTCGCCCTATATGGTGACCGATACCGACAAGATGGAGGCGATCCTCGACGACTGCCTCGTCTTGATCACCGATAAGAAGATCTCGAATATTCAGGAGATCCTGCCCCTGCTCGAACAGATCGTGCAGTCCGGCAAGAAGCTGCTGATCATCGCCGAGGACGTGGAAGGCGAAGCGCTGACCACGCTGGTGCTGAACAAACTGCGCGGTACCTTCACGGTCGTGGCGGTCAAAGCGCCGGGATTCGGCGACAGACGCAAAGAGATGCTGCGCGATATCGCGATCCTGACCGGCGGCGAGGTCATCACCTCCGAGCTTGGTCTTGAACTCAAGGACGCCACGGTCGCACAGCTCGGCCGCGCGCGTCAGGTCAAGGTGACGAAGGAGAACACGATCATCGTGGACGGCGCCGGCGACAAGCAGGCGATCAAAGACCGCGTCGCCCAGATCCGCGCCGCGCTGGAGGTCACCACCTCGGAATTTGATAAAGAGAAACTGCTCGAACGGTTGGCGAAGCTCGCCGGCGGCGTTGCCGTCATCAAGGTCGGCGCCGCGACCGAGGTCGAGATGAAGGAAAAGAAACTGCGCATCGAGGACGCGCTGAACGCGACCAAAGCGGCGGTCGAGGAAGGTATCGTCGCCGGCGGCGGCACCGCGCTCATCAACGTGATCCCCGCGGTCGAGCGCGTCGTGGACGAACTCGAGGGCGATGAAAAGACCGGCGCGAAGATCGTCGCCAAGGCGCTCACCGTTCCGATGAAGCAGATCGCCGACAACGCCGGCACCGACGGCGCGGTCATCATCGCGAAGATCCGCGAATCCGGCAAGGTCGGTTACGGATACGACGCTTACAAAGAGGAGTACTGCGATATGGTCAAGGCCGGGATCGTCGATCCCGCGAAGGTCACCCGCTGCGCCCTGCAGAACGCCTCCTCCATCGCCTCCACCGTGCTGACCACCGAGGCGGTCGTCTCCGAGAAGAAGGAAGAACATCCCGCGCCCGCTGCCCCCGCCGGCGGTATGGACGGAATGTATTGATCCGAGACTTCGGAAAACATTGATCCGAGACTTCGGAAAAGAAAAACAACGGCTTTTGCATTTTTTTCGCAAAAGCCGTTGACAAATCAGAAAGTTTGTGTTACAATAATAACAGATGGGCAAACGATCCGGCAAGCCGGATCCGTAACGGTTTGCTCCCTTCTGGTTAAACGATAACCGCCTAACTGTGGAAGGTGCAGGCGGTTATCTATTGTTTTGCAGAATTTTTGCAAAAACCGTTGACAAATCAGAAAGTTTGTGTTACAATAATAACAGAGGGCACCGGTAACGGTTTGCTCCCCGTATTAGAACGATAACCGCCTAACTTTTGGTCGAGCAGGCGGTTATCTTTTTATTTACGATCGCGTTTATCGAAAAACGATAAAATCAAATCGGAAAAAGCGACCAGAAACATTAAAAAAGAAATTATCTCAAGAAATGTCAT
>CADBPA010000160.1 GCA_902796505.1 uncultured Ruminococcus sp. | reverse complement strand
TTGCGATCATGGTCGCCTATCGGCGCGGTCTGCTGCCGCTTCTGCGCGCGGCGCTCGAAAAGCTGCACGGCGGCGTGAAGGAGATCGGCGAGCAGGCGAAGGCGGCGGAAGGGCTGGAAAAAGAGACGCTCGCCCGTCTTGCCGCGACCGAGGAGGGGCTTGCCCGGACGGTGCAGCTTCTCTCCGACCTCGAAGCGAAGCTCCCGGCGGCAGAGGAGCAGAAGGAGGAGCGGCGGGTACTGACCGAAGCCGTCGCCGGGCAGATCGACCTGCTCGCGGAGGTCTTCCTCGCAAGCTCCCTGCCGCAATATGAGAAGGATCGGATCGCCGCGCGCGCCGAGGCCATGAAGCGCGCGGTCGAAAAGCGGGGCGGCGCCGATGAGGGATGACGGCGGCGTAAAACGCGCCCTGCTCCGGGCTTTCTCTCTGCTCTTCTCGGTCCTGCCGCCGGCGATCTGCACGCTGCTCTATTTCCCGGTTTTCCGGGCGCGCGGCGGCGAGGCGATGCTCTCCGGGTTTGCGGCGCTTTTGCTGATCCTTTCGGCGGTGCCGCTCTTTCGGGCGATGAAGCGGTACTTTACCTCGCCTGCGGCGTGGATGATCTGGCTCTTCGCCTTCCTGCTCTTCCGGACGCTCTCGGCGATCGCCGCCGAGGCGGAGGTCATCGCCTTTACGGGATTTCTCGGTAATCTGATCGGCGCGGTCCTCTGGAAGATCGCCGACCGGACGGGTACGCAGGCAGGTCAGAGAGAACAAAGAGAACAAAAAGAAGAATAACGAATAACGGAGGGGAGAAAGAAGATGCAAAACAAATTTGAGAAAACGCTTCTCGAATCGGGCGAGCTGATCCGGCGCGGACGGGGCTATCTGCTCGGCAATTTCGGCAAACTGATCGCCGCCGTGACCGCCGCCGTCGCCTGCCTTGCGACCTTCACCGAGATCGGGTTCGCCGAAATTCAGAGCGCGCGCTTCACCGCCGAACTGCTCCTGATGCTGACGGCGTCCTACGTCATCTACTTCTCGATGGAGAGCGCCGGCGAGCGCGCCGGGGAGGAAAGCGAGACCTATCTGCAGGCGAAAGAGGCGTACCGTGCGGCGAAAGAGGGGATCCGCGGCGAGGATCTGACCGCCCTCGGCGACTTCTGCCTCGCCTACTCGGCGGAGGAGCTCGCCTTCCGCAAACGCGCCTATCTGCTCGCCCACGGCGTCGCCGAAGGCGAGGGCAAAACCGCGCGGCAAAGGAGGATCCTGCGCCGCAGCCGACGGATGCGCGCCACGCCGCTCACCCCCGCCGATCTGCTCTCCGGCGGCCAGCTGACGCGCAGGAGCGAACTGAAAAACCCGTCCGCCGGGAAGGTCTTCCGCCTGCTGCTCAAACTCCTGCCGACCACCGTCTGCATGACGGTCACCGTCTCGGTGATGCTGACGGCAAAAGACAACCTCGGCGCGGCAGAGATCATCGGCGGCCTGATGCGGCTTTCCACCCTTCCGCTCATCGCCTTCCGCGGCTACGCCGAAGGCTATCGCTACACCTCCGGCGCCCTCGCCCTCTGGGAGGAAACCAAAGCCAAGCTGCTGAAAAGCTTTCTCGAACAAAAAAGTGCCTGACGGCGCAGGGAGCGACTCAACTACAAGAATAAAAAATTTGAATCGAGCACACGGCGAAAACCGCGTCAAAAGTCGAGGCGACGCCGAAAGGCTTTTCGATCAGAAGGCGGATCCGCCTCGCGGAGAAAAAGCGCGCAAAACAGAAAGGCGGAGCAGGTTTCCCTGCTCCGCCCCTTATTTTCGGAAAGTCCGCACCTGCGGATCTCTCCGGTTTTTCGCTTGTTTTTTTACTTTTGGATCGTCCCGTCGGTGCAGGTGATCGTGTAAGATCCGGTGCCGTTATCCCAAGCTGGACCCTTGCTGATTGCATTCCATTGTTTGATCGTGCTTTGATATTCGATGCTTATCAACTTGGAGCAACCGTAGAACGCATACCCTCCGATGCTCGTCACGCTATCTGGAATAGTGATACTCGTCAAACCTGTGCAGCCGTAGAACACAGAAGATTCGATGCTCGTCACGCTGTCCGGAATGGTGACGCTTGTCAGATTGGAGCAACCTTCAAACGCATAATATCCGATGCTCGTCACGCTGTCCGGAATGGTGATGCTTGTCAGCCCGGAGCAACCGGAGAACGCATAACTTCCGATGCTCGTCACGCCATTTCCGATGGTGACGCTAGTCAAACCGGAGCAATACCCGAACGCATAATTTCCGATGCTCGTCACGCTGTCCGGGATGGTGATGCTTGTAAGTTCGGTACAGCCATAGAAGGCATGACCTTCGATGCACGTAACGCTTCCGTCATTCGGAATGATACTGTTTTTACATCCGGCGATCAAAGCACCGGTGCTTGCCTCAATCAGGCAATCTCCGATAGCGGGATAGAAAGGGCTGGCGCTTTCGATACGTTCGAGACTGCTGCACCCGGCAAAAATACGATGGGAGATATATTCTCTTCCACTTCCGTCTCCATAAGTTGTTGTAAGATAGGCGATGGTCGTTACGCTCGCAGGAATAAAGACGCTCGTCAAAGAGGAGCAATCCTCGAATGCGGAATCTCCGATATACGCCACGTTGTTTCCGATCACGACGCTTTTCAAAGCGGTGCAATCTTCGAACGCCCAGTAGCCGATATGGGTTACACTGTCGGGGATGATAACGCTCGTAAGATCTTTGCAACCGGAGAACGCACCCGGCAGAATTTCCGTTACCGGAAGATCCTGATAAGTGGAAGGAATCGCAAGATCGGTATCTGTGCAGCCGCCGATACCGGCGACCGAGTAGCTTTTTCCGTCGTCATTGAGTTTATAAGCAAGCTGACCGGTCAGTTCGACCGGCGAACCGTCAACCCAAAGAATAATTTCGGCGTTGTTGAAAGGATCGTTGCCGCCGCCGATCGCAATTGCGTACCATTGCCCTTCTGTTCCAAGATAAGAAACGGTCTTCAATTTGGAGCAACCGTAGAACGCCTGATATCCGATGCTCGTCACGCTACTCGGGATAGTGACGCTCGTCAGGCCGGAGCAACCGTAGAACGCATTGTTTCCGATGCGCGTCAGCTGGCTGTTTTCTCCAAAAGTGACGCTGGTCAGACCGGAGCAATTGGCGAACACATTGTCTCCGATGCTCGTCACGTTATCCGGGATGGTAACGCTTGTCAGACTGGTGCAGCCGGAGAACGCATAACTTCCGATGCTCGTCACGCCGTTTCCGATGATGACGCTTGTCAGACCGGTGCAACCTTCGAACGCCGCCCATCCGATGCTCGTCACGCCGTTTTCAATGGTGACGCTTTTCAGACCGGAGCAATTCCAGAATGCTCCTTCGTCGAGGATCGTCACACTGTCCGGAATTATGACGTCCAACAAGCCGGAGCAACGGGAGAACGCATAAACGCCAAGTTCTGTTAGCCGATCCGGTAAAGTGATGCTCGAAAGACCGGTGCAGCCGTAGAATGCAGCATATCCGATGCTCATCACGCTATCCGGGATGGTGACGCTCGTCAGACCGGAGCAGCCGCGGAACGCATAACTTTCGATGCTCGTCACGCTGTCCGGGATGGTAACGCTTGTCAGACCGGTGCAACCGAAAAACGCAAAATCTCCGATGCTCGTCACGCTACTCGGG
>CADBPA010000159.1 GCA_902796505.1 uncultured Ruminococcus sp. | reverse complement strand
TGCCGGCGAGCGCGGTATCCGAGATCAGCGAAACGGTCGCCGCGCGGGGGATCATGCCGAAGGTCGTGCCGCTCACGCGGAAGAGGAAGTTCTTGCCCGCGCCGGCTGCGGTGGAATTTTCGTAGGAGATCAGGGGCGTTCTGCCGAGAAGGATGCGGCCGCCCGTGAGGTTGACGATCGTGCGCGAATTGTTCGCGCCGGCGGCCTTCGCCCACAGAAGCGAGTTTTTCGTGTTCTCGCAGCGGATCGTGTAGCCGCCGAGGTCGAGATTCACCGTCTCGAAGCCTCCGATGCCGTCGTAGAGATCGGCGTCGGTCAGCGTGTAGTTGCTCTGCGCCTTGATCGTGTAGCCGGACTTGAACGCCGCGAACGCCGCTTTCAGGCTCGCGTATTCGCCGACCTTCGTTTCGCCGTTAAAGACAGCGAAGGGAGAAGCGGAGGACGGGGCTTCGCCCGGCAGATCGCCGAGTTTCTTTTCGGCAAACGCCGCCGATTTGACCTCGACGCCGGTGATCTGCTCTCTGACCTTCAGGTCGTTGAAGTAGATCGGAGACTGCTTCGTGCCGTCCGGGGTGACGTAGACGGTCATCGACTGCGAGAGACTCTGACCGACGACGCCGTAATCGGCTTCGTAGACGCGGTAGGTGAAGGAGATATGCTTCCACGCGTCCTTCTCGGTCACGACGTTGAAATAGACGTGGTCATAGTCGATCGTGCCGTAGGTCACGCGGTTGGTGCGGCTGTTCAGCCGGATCTGCAGCTCGCGGCTCGTCGTATCGTAGACGTCCATCTCGACGGTGTAGAGCCTGCCGAGGTCGGCGGGGGTGATGCTGCCGCCGGTCAGCGAGGTGTAGACGAACACCTGCGTGGGATTGGAGTAATAGGTAGAAACGCCGTAGGAGGAGGGATCTTTGACGTAGAGTCCGAGCGCCTGCTCTCCGCCGATCTGCGCGCCCTTGAGATAGGCGACGTTGCCGCTCGTCGAGGGAGGAAGCGCGGAGTCAAAGCTCTCGCTGATCACGGAAATCTGCCCTTCGGTCTTTTCGGCTTTCAGATAGAGGACGAGATCCTCGCCGGCGTGCGCCGCGACGTAGTCGGTGACGTCGATCTCATAACTTCCGGCGCCGCGCAGGAGGGCTTTGCCGAGGAGCGTTCCGTTCGTTTCGCCGACCGAGGAGACGGCGTAAAGTCCCATGACGTTCGCCGCGTCGTTGCCGACCGCAAAGCGGAAGACGAAGCGGTTGCCCTCGGTGAAGGACGGGGCTTTGAGGGTATAGTAGCCGGAGCCTGCGGAGGTCAGATCCGCCGCGCGGTCGTATTCGGTAATGAAGGAGACGGTATACGCCTCGCCCATCGGCACGCCGTTATCGCCGGAGAAGTCCGCCGGGATCGTAAGGGTATATTCGGTGCCGCCCTTGAGAGAGGTCGGCAGGAAGGTCCAGCTCGTGCCGCCGAAGGCGGAGATCCAAGTGCCGTCCACCGTCTCGTCGCCTGCCGTCAGGCGGATCTTTTCGATCTCGGAGCGGAGAACGGTGCCGGTGAATTTCAGCTCGATCGGCGAGGTGACCGAAATATTGCCGCCCTTGTTCATCGGATCGGTATAGGCGACCTGCACCGCGCTGTGCTTGAGATAGTAATCGCAGAAGGCCTTCAGACCGAGCCAGGTATCGGCGCCGTAGTTCATATCGGTGCCCCAGGTCAGGGTGTGCCCGAGGAGGGCTTCATACCAGAGGAAGGGGATGTGCAGCTCGCGGGCGATATTATAAAGGTTGTTCGTATAGCCGTAGGCGGCGTTATAGTCGTCGAACATACAGGAGACCTGGAAGATCGGGGTATGCCCTGCGGTGATGTCCTCCTCGCAGGAGCCGTTCGACGGATAGGTCAGCTGACAGCCGGAGGGGATCTCCGAGCCGTCGGGATAGGTGAGCCAGGGCTGGCGCTCTCCGCCGGCGACGGCGTACTCGCCCGAATAGACGTCACGCTCGTAGGTCTTCTCGCCTGCCTGATAGCGCGTCTCCTGGAAGTGGCCGTCATAAACACGGTCTGCCGGAAGCGCCGAGACCGCCGCGTCGATCGCTTCGAGCTTCTCTTCCGCCGTGGCGAATTCTCCTTCGACGAGCGGCCGCTGAACGACGTCCTCGCCGAGATAGGAGAACCAGCCGCCCTTCGAGTTGCCGTACACGCCGAAGGCGTTCTTATCGAAGCGGTAGGGGCTGTTCTCTTCGGCGGCAAGATAGCGGATATAACGCATCGCCGCGGTGTTGACGAGCTTATCGTTATACATATGCACGCCGTAGTTCATATGGTCTTTCGTCACGCCCTGGCTGCCGTCGTAGTAACCGAAGCTCAGGTTCGCCGCCATCGGCACCCAGAGATAGTCGTAGTTGACCTCGGCGTAGCCGTCAAAGAGGAAGCCGGACAGGTGCGGCAGGGTGACGTCCGAGCTGTAGTTCGACGTGGTGAGATGCCCGGACGAGCTTGCGCGGATCGCGACAGGGACTTCCTTTTCGGGGTTCGTCGGGTAGACGATATGCATATAAAGGTTCATATCGAGCGGCGAGCCGTCGGGATTCACGCAGTCGGTGAAGCTCTCCGCCACGGTGAATTTGACCTTGGTGTACTGTCCGTTCGCCGCATCGACCGTCTTTCCGGCGGCGTCGGCATACCAGATCGGCGCCTGACCGTCTACCGATTCGGTCTTCTTGCGCGTTCCGTCGGCGTACGTCCATTTGACGAATTTTTCGGCTTTGGTCGCCTTGAAGTCGGAGTTCCAGTTCTCGACGATCTTCTCGAGCGTTCCGGCGGTCGAATGCTTGTCGATCTCCCAGAAGACGAGGTCGAGCGTCAGGTTATAGCCCGAAGGAACGAGATACGTCGCGTAGTAGGTACCGGAGGAGGGGAAAGAGCCGCCTGCGGTGAAATGCTTCGCGTTGCGGGTATTGATATAAAACTGCGCCGCGGAATAGGCGAGCGCCTCGCCGGTCGCTTTCTCATTGCCGAGATAGTCGAGGACGACGACGACGTAGCCGCGGTCGAGCATCGATTGCAGGATCGCTTTGTTCGAGTCGGTACCGATGCGTTCGGTGGCGGTATTGACCGCGTAGATGACGATC
>CADBPA010000158.1 GCA_902796505.1 uncultured Ruminococcus sp. | reverse complement strand
CTGATCGTTCTGCACTTCCTTCTCCCCGACGGTAAATTCCCGCTTTCCGCCGCCATCACCCTCGGCGCCATCGCCACGGCGACCGCTCCGGCGGCTACGCTGATGGTCGTCAAGCAGTATAAAGCCGAAGGCCCGGTGACCAAAACGCTGCTTCCGGTCGTCGCGCTCGACGACGTGGTCGGGCTGATCGTCTTTGCCGTTTCGTTCGGGATCGCGAAGGCGCTCGAATCCGGCGAGGTGGATATCATTTCGATCCTCGTCGATCCGCTTCTTGAGATCGTCGCCTCGCTCCTGCTCGGCGCTCTGCTCGGTCTGCTTTACGATTTCGCCGAACAGTTCTTCCATTCGAGAAGCAAGCGGACGAGCATCTCGGTCTGCTTCATCTTCCTCGCCGTCGCCCTCTCGAAGCTGACCTTCCGCATCGGCCCCGTGACGGTCGGATTCTCCTCGCTGCTCGTCTGTATGATGCTCGGAACGGTCTTCTGCAACCTCTGCGATTTCTCGGAGGAGCTGATGGACCGCATGGATCGCTGGACCGGCCCGATCATGGTCCTCTTCTTCGTGATCTCCGGCGCGGGACTTGAGCTTTCGGTGTTCGGCGACTGGACGATCGTCCTCGCCGGCGTGATCTTCATCCTCGTGCGCTCGCTCGGAAAAATCTACGGAACGAAACTCTCAGCGGGCTTTATGCACTGCGAGCCGACCGTGCGGAAATATCTCGGCATCACCCTGCTGCCGCAGGCGGGCGTCTCGCTCGGAATGTCGCTCGTCGCCGTCACCGCCCTGACCGAACTCGGTCACCCGGAGGAAGGCTCGATCATCCGCAATATCTCGCTGTTCGCCGTCCTCGTCTACGAGCTGGTCGGCCCGCTGCTGACCAAAATGGCGCTTGAAAAAGCCGGCGAGATCAAGGAAAAACCGCTCGCTCCGCGCAAAAAAGCCCTGCTCGAAGAGCGCGAAAACAAGAAAAAATAAAAAAGCCGGTCTCCGACGCCGACGATTGCAGGGTCCGCCTCCCCGGCGGGCCTTGTTTTTTTCCGAAGATCACGAAAGCCGGGAGCGGCAAAAGCGCTCCCGGCCGGTTTTATATTCTTCCTTTGCGCGGTTTATTTTCTCGTCACGCCGTCGCCGTAGATGGTCGTCCAATCGTTCTTCATCGAGATCGGCACCCAATCGAATTCCTCGCAGAGCGAGAACATCTTGTCCGCCTTGGCCTCGTTTCCGTTCTCGCGGACGAGATCGTCGCAGCAGAGCATAAAGGCGCGGCTCGGATAGGGATTCTTGCTCGTGACGAATTCCGCCATCGAAGCGTCGCCGGTGCTGTTGCCGAAGGAGAGGACCGGCTGAACGCCGATCTCCTGCATGATGACCGAGACCTTGTTCATCTTCAGATTCTTGATGATAAAATCGCCGCCGAGGATGAGGTCCTCGCCGTCCTTGAAGGTGTAATTCAGACCGGGAACGTCGCCCTGTCCGGAGGAGACGATGGTCTCGTCCGAGCCGATGATCTGCCGCGGGGGAAGATCGATCGGGCTGTTATAGCAGATGCCGCGGACGATCAGGCGGTCGGTGCCGCTGACGATATAGACGGTGAAGTCGTTCGCCTTCAGATAATCGAGCACCTGAAGCATCGGGCGATAGAAGCCCTCGCCGCGCGTCATGCCGTCGTAGCCCGGCATCTGCTGCTTTTTGAACTGCTGGACGTATTCGTTGAATTCGGCGACCGTCATGCCGCGAAAGGCGGAAGCGACGGCTTTTCCGTGATCCACTTCGAGACCGGAGTAGGAGGTTCCGTTCTCGTTCTGCTCCTTGATCTTTTGCGCGACCTCGCGCTCAAACTCCGAGGCGATATCCTTGTATTCGGGATCGTCCAGCACGCGGTATTTGAGCAGACAGTAATCGAAGTAGTTCGGATCGGTCTCGCAGAAGAGCGTTCCGTCGAGATCGAAAACGGCGATCCGGCGATCGACCGGGATGTATCCCTCGCCGCCCTCTTTCGTCGCGTTTTCGACGAAGGAGATCAGCTCGTTTTTGGCTTTTGCGTCGTCCGACCAGAGGGTGAGCGCCTCTTTGCCGGAGGTCTTTTTCGTATCCGCGCCGCAGCCGGCGAGAACGCCGACGAGCAGGAGGCAGAGCAGAACTGCCGCGACGGCGCGAAGAAAGGAATTCTTATTTCTTTTCATCGTATTGTTTTCCTTCAGTTGATTGGATCTTATTCGATATCGACGCCGGCGTCGATCGGCTGCCAGTCGGTGATGTCCGGAACGGTTACGGAGGCGTTTCCGTAGACGAAGGTCAATTCGGTGATGTGCTTTACTCCGTTCAACGTTCTGGTGATCGTGCAATTCTGAACGAGACCGTTCTCGGCGGTCGCATGGATATGAACGACGTCTTTTTCCGAGTTATAATCAAAGTCCAGCTCGGCGGTGCTGTGCGTTTCCTGCACGTCCTTGGTGACGTAGTCGGAGTCTTCCATGACCGAGACGCACTGAAAGGTCGCACCTTCTGTTTCGACAAGCTCGTTCATGGCGCGCAGCGCGTTCAGAAACGAGAAACGCGAGGCGTCGTAGGCGTCCTTTTTGGTCGAATAGAGTTTCGTTTCGCCGGTTTCCCAGGCGACGATATACTCCTCTCCCCGTTTGAAAAGCGAGTAGGTATCGCTCTCGTAACCATTCGTCATCCTGATGCATTCTTTTTCACCGTCAACCGTTTCCGTAGCGTATACGGCGCCGTCCTTCTTCATCGTGACGACGAAGTTCACCTCTTCGGCGACCTCGCCCTCTTCGACGTTCTGAACGGTTCCGTCAAAGAAGCTGATCAGAAGATCGACGCTGTCCTGCTTGCCGTCCGCCGTGAATTCGTATTTGCCCTCGCCGGTGATCTCAAGATCGTCGAGGTTGCAGGCGCCGAGGGTAAAGACCGCCGCCGCGAGCAGGGCAAGGCAGAGGAGCAGGGAAAGGATTCTTGTGCTTTTCATGGCTTTTTCTCGCTTTCACGTTTTGTGATTTATCATTTGCCCGGTGGGGATGATATGTTATATTATACCGTTTTCCTGCGTATTTGTCAATCCTTCGGACGAAAAAATCCCCTCGCGGAGAGGGGATGCGCCGCTTTTTTGCGCGGCGAAAGAGGAAGGCGGGCGTGCCGCGTCAATCCTCCGGGGGGAAGAGCGCGCAGCCCTCCGCCTGAAAGCGGGCTCTGAGCCGGGCGAGGTCCTCGTCGGTCAGCGAAAAATCTTTTTTGAGGCACTCGCGGCAGTAATATTTCGTGATCTGCCTGCCGATCAGTTTCATGGAAAAGGCGAGATCGAGCGGGATCAGCTCTTTTTCGCAACGCACGCACCGGCTCATGCTTTCTCCTTATCCGGGCTGTCTTTCCGTGTGAGAGACAGCCCGGCGTTTTTTATTTTTTGACGACTTCGGCGATATAGACCTTCGTCTGATGCGGCTCCAGCAACCGCTCGAGGAAGATGCCGTTTTTCACGACCGTCTCCTCCCCGGTCTCGACGTTGCGCATTTTCAGCGTCCGGCCGGAGGATTCCGGAACGCCGACCGATTCGGTGTTGAAATTCGCCTGCCAGAGGCTCGCTTTGCCGTCGGTGAAGTTGGTGATCGAGATCGCGATCTTTCCGTCGTCGAGGAATTTCGCGAGCATCACGACGTCCTCCGGGTAATTGTTGTAGAAATACGGATCGTCGTTCGAGAGGCGGACGTTTTTCTCCATGCGGCGCAGGAAGAAGGGCTGAGAGCCTTTGCCGTCCTGGTTGATGCGGATGAGGTCGCGGTTGGTGAGGATCGCTTTGTCCTCCTCGGTCATCCTGGTGAAATCGCAGCCGATCATCAGCGTGGAGGACATCATGCACCAGAGCGCGAAATGCGTGAAATACTCGTCACGGGTGCAGCCTCCCCTGCCGACGTTGCCGGAGCCGTGCATACCGACGACCAGCATATCCATATCGTTGAAACAGCCGACGCCGTTGTACTCCATCACCTTCATCTGCGAGAGGGCGAGGTCCTTGATCGATTTCCAGGAATCGAAAATATCCCCGGTCGAGCGGAAGGAGTGCGCGCCGGTCTCCTTGATCCAGATCTTCGTGTCGTCGGCGCCCCAGGAGCAGTTCGAGAAGAGAATATCCCTGCCGCAGTTGGCGAGGGCGATGCCCATGCGCTTATAGGAGAGGTGGCCGGGCGTCGAGGTCGAATGGAAGCAGTAGTCGTATTTGAGATAGTCCACGCCCCAGGAGGCGAAGGTCTCGGCGTCGATGAATTCGTGCTCGTAGCTTCCGGGATACTGCGCGCAGGTCAGCGTTCCGGCGCAGGAATACATGCCGAATTTCAGTCCGAGCGCGTGAATTTTGTCGGCGACGTATTTCATGCCGTGCGGAAACTTTTCGGGATCGGCGACCAGCCGGCCGTCCCCGTCGCGCTCGCGCAGGCTCCAGCAGTCGTCGATGACGATATACTCGTATCCGTAGGCGGGCAGTCCGAGCTCGACCATCTTTTCGGCGGCGGTCAGCACGACTTCTTCGTTGATATTCGCGCCGAAAGTGTTCCAGGAGTTCCAGCCCATGGCAGGGGTATTTTTAAACATGATGGCGTCCTCTTTTCTCTTATTTGTAAAGAATTGTTAGAAAACAGTGGGTTATTTGCCTTCGTAGAGAAGGAACGGATCTTCGTTTCCGGGGAAGACCGGAAGTACGCGGAAGGCGAAATCGATCGCCTTTTCCGAGATGCGGTAGGGCGGTTCGAGTTCGGGGCCGCAGGAGTTCGATCCGATGCCGCTGTTGCGGTAATCGATGATGACGGTCGTCTCGCGTTCGGGAACGAGCAGATGGCGGTGGTCGAATTTCGTCAGATATGCCGGCGAGAAGTGAGACGCCGAGAGCGAGAAGCGGTCGGCGGCGAAGAAGAGGCCGTGGCCGGATGTCGTCGCAATATCGGCAAAGCGGCAGTCGTCGTGCGCGCTGTTCTCCTGCGGGCGGACGTAGGACTCGAAGTTCTCGGTCGCGGTGGTGCGGAAGAAGGAGAGGCGGGAGGCGAGGCGTTTGTCCTGATAGCTTTCGTAAGGACCGTAGCCGAAGTAGCGGATATCCTCAAATCCTTCCGGCAGGCGGAAGGCGAAGCCGAAGCGCGGCAGGTAGGTGAGATTTTCGCGGACGTCGGCGTGGACGGCGATCTGCAGCCCGAAGTCCTCCGCCATCGTGTACGAGACCTTCATGCGCAGGAAGGGTGCTTTCGATCTTGCGGCGAGCGTCAGCTCGGCTGTGATCACGGCGCGGTCGTCTTTCTGCTCCGCGCAGACGCCGCAGCAGTAGACCTCGGCGCGGTCGATCTCCTCGCTTTCCCATTTGAGGCGGACGTTGCGGTCGTTGTCGGTCGGGGCGCGCCAGATCGTCGGGGTGACGGGGGCGGCGAGCGTTTCTCTGCCGTTCGTGACGAGGCTTTCGATGAGACCCGTGACCTTCGAGACTCTGACGACCGTCTCGCCGAATCTGACGGCGTAGGCGTTCTTTTCTTCCGAGAGCGACGCCCCGTGCGGCGCTTTCGGGCTGTTTTTGAGGCTGTCCGAGAGGATGAACTGTGCCGAGCCGACCTCGTGGCCGATCGGCGCCCAAGGCGTTTCGACGTTCTGGCGGACCGAGACGTTCAGCGTGATCACGCCGCCCTGCGGCTCCTCCCCGTCGAAAATCGGGAAGGTCCTGCTCGCCTGCGGCTTGAGATTCAGCGCGCCGATCGCGCGGGAGAGGATGACTCTGCCGTTCTGCTCCACCGTGTAGCAGAGCGAGAGATCGGAGAGATCGCTAAAGTAGCGCAGGCTCTTGATCTTCAGCTTGCCCTTTTCATAGCTCGCCGCGAAGGGCTTGATCGCCTGCTTGAGTTCGAGCAGACCGGTGTGCGGCTTGCGGTCGGGATAGACGAGGCCGTCCACGCAGAAGCAGTGGTCGTGCGGATAGTCGCCGAAATCGCCGCCGTAGGTGTAGTGCGGATCGGCGTAGATATTCTCGCCGACGGCGACCGAGTGGTCGAGAAATTCCCAGACGCATCCGCCGAACAGCTCGTCGTGCTTGTAGATCAGATCCCAGTAGAGCGAAAGATCGCCGGGGCCGTTGCCCATCGCGTGGCAGTATTCGCAGAGGAAGAGCGGCTTTTGGATGCGTTTGTCTTCAATATAGTATTTGCGGATGTCCGCGATCGAGGGATACATCCGGCTTTCCACGTCCATGTAGTCCTCGTAGTATTCGATCGGGCGGTGGTCGGTCCTGCCCTGCTCGATCTCGCGCACGATATTGTTCACGCGGCGGGATTCGTCCTCGGCATGCACCAGCCGCGAGCCGTCTCTTCTCTTGAAATACTCGATCATTTTGCGGTGGTTGACGCCGGCGCCGGATTCGTTTCCGACCGACCAGAAGATGATCGAGGGATGGTTCTTATCGCGCTCCAGCATCCGCTCGGCGCGGTCGAGATAGGCGGCCTCCCAATCGGGCGAGGTGGTCAGGGGGGCATGATCCGAGTTGATGTCCCAGCAGCCGTGGCATTCGAGGTCCGCTTCGTCGCAGAGATAGATACCGAAGCGGTCGCAGAGCGCGGGGAAGCGCGGATCGTTCGGATAGTGGCTCGTGCGGATCATATTGACGTTGTGGCGCTTTAGGATCATCAGATCGCGCAGCATATGCTCCATCGGCGTCGCGTGGCCGAGGATCGGATGGCTGTCGTGGCGGTTGACGCCCTTCGCCTTCACCTTTTTGCCGTTGATATAGATGACCTTGTTTCTGACCTCGATCCTGCGCGCTCCGGTCTCGACCGGGATGTATTCCTCCCCGGCGAAAAGCTCCACCGTGTAGAGCGACGGGATCTCATCCGACCAAAGCGCCGGAGACTTCACCGGCGGAAAACGCAGCACGCCCTCGCCGTCGATCGTCGCGGAAGCCTCCGAGAGCAGCTTCCCGTCCGGCGCTTTCAGCAGGGCTCTGACCGGAAGACTTCCGCTCGTGCGGATCTCAGCGGAAAAGACCGCCTCGGTAAAGTCTTCGTTCAGCGCGCAGCGGACGAAGATATCCTCGATCGCGCGCTCGTCGCGCAGAAGCAGGTAGACCTCGCGGAAGATGCCGGAGGCGCGGAACATATCCTGATCCTCAAGATACGAGCCGTCGCACCATTTGAGAACGACGACGCGGATCTCGTTCTCTCCGGCGTGCAGAAACTTCGTCGCGTCGAACTCGCTCGTCATGTGGCTGACCTGCGAATAGCCGACGAATTTTCCGTTGAGGAAGAGATAGAAGCAGGAGTCCACGCCCTCGAAATTCAGCAGGACGCGCTTGCCGGCAAGCTCGCTCTCCTTCAGCGAAAAGCGCCGGGAATAAACGCCCGCCGGGTTGACTTCGGGAATATGCGGCGGATCGTAAGGGTAGGGGTAGTTGATATTGGTATAGTTCGGCGTGTCGTATCCGCGGCCGAGGGCGTTCTGCCAGTTCGAGGGAACGTCCAGCTTGTCGGCGCCGCTCATATCCATCACGGCAACGTCGTCGGGGATCTCGGTGACCGAGGGGTAGAAGCGAAAATCCCAGCTGCCCGAAAGGGTGCGGAAGAAGGACGAGCGATCGCGCAGATCTCCCTTCGCCTCCGCCTCGTTTTTGTAGGGGATGAAATAGGCGCGCGGTTTCTCACAACCGACGTGCAGGCTCTTCAGATCCTTGTGATAATCGGGAAGTCCAAAAGGCATAGTTGCGTCTCCTTGTAGGTT
>CADBPA010000157.1 GCA_902796505.1 uncultured Ruminococcus sp. | reverse complement strand
GACCATTTTCTTCCGGTCGGGAATCCTCCGCCTCCTCTGCCGCGCAGTCCGGAATCCGAGATGGTCTTGATGACCTCTTCGGGCGTCATTTCCTTCAGCGCCTTCGCCAGAGCGAAGTAGCCGTCCATCGCGATGTATTCCTCGATGCTCTCGGGGTTGATGACACCGCAGTTGCGCAGAGCGACTCTCTTCTGCTTCTTATAGAAACCGGTCTCGGAGAGCGAGGTGGCAACGGCTGCCTCGGCGGCCTTTTCTTCCGCGACGCCGGGATCGTTGTAGACCAGTCTGTCCACGATACGGCCCTTCAGAAGATGCTCTTCGACGATTTCGGGGATATCCTCCGGGGTAACTCTGCTGTAGAAGGTCCCCTCGGGATAAACGATCATAACGGGGCCGAGCGCGCAAAGGCCGAAGCATCCGGTCTGAACGATCTTGATCTCGTCCTGCAGATCCTTCGCTTTCAGTTCCTCGGCGAGTTTTTCGCGTACTTCATTGCTGTGCGACGAAGTACAGCCGGTACCGCCGCAGATCAAAACATGAGAACGAAACATTGCTTTCTTTCCTCCCGGTCTGTATTAGAGCTTCGCCGCGCCGATGGTGTATTCCACGACCGGCTTGCCGCCCTTGATATGCTTTTCGACGACCTCTTTCGCCTTCTCGGCGGTCATCTTGACGTAGGTGGTTTTCTGACCGTCCTTCTCGAACACCTCGACAACGGGCTCGTACTGGCAGATGCCGATGCATCCGGTCTGCGTGACGGTCACCCTGTCGGTGAGTCCTTCGGCGGCAATGTCTTCCACGAACGCGTTCAGGACAGGGCGTGCGCCTGCCGCAATACCGCAGGTCGCCATACCGACGACGATGCGGGTTTCCCCTTCGGCCTTACGAACGGACATTTTGTCCTGCATTTTGGCTTTGATCGCCATCAGCTCTTCGATTGACTTCATGGTTTGGATTCCTTTCTATCTTTTATAAAATATCAAACTTGATTCATTTGCTCGTACTGTTCCGCGAGATTTTCCCGGATCCAGGCGAGAACTTCCGGCTCGGCGAGCGAAAGATCGCCGAGAACCTGCCGCAGTTCCTTTGTGTCGAGGCGAACCTGCTTTTCCCCGCGCGTATGCAGATACAGAAAATCGGTATCCGGCGCGCCTTGTATCAGCGTCGTCACCGTTCCGCAAAGATCGCCGAGCGGCAGAAAATCCACGTGATGAAGCCCGAATTTCGCTTCCAGCTTCGTTCCGTGATCCTCGCCTTCGCCGGCGGCTTGCTTCGACGCGATCTTCACCCATCCGCCGGTCATTTCCGCCAGCATGACGAGGAAGGGAACGCCGAGCCCGACCTTGCGCGTCTTTCTCGTGGTGAAAAAGGGATCGCGCAGCCGGGCAAGCTGTTCTTCGCTCATCCCGCACCCGTCGTCCTCCACGGTGAAGTAGAGGTCGTCTCCCTCTTCCCGAAGGAAAATGCGGATGTTCCGCGCTCCGGCGCGGGTGGAATTGTTGACGATATCGAGAACGTAAAGAGAAAATTCATCCATCGAGCGATCCTCCCTTCGTTTCGCCCCGAAGCCGCCGGATCAGATTCCTTCGCACAAGATCGGAGGAATACGGCTCGTCGTCGATCTCCAGCGAGAAGGAGGCTTCGGAAATATCCTGCAGATAATGCGCGTCGGACGCGACCGTCCGCACAAGCCCCGCAAGGCGTGGGAAGCGTTCCTTGTACTCGCCGTCCTTTTCCGCGTCCTTCAGCTCATACGCCGTGTAGGGCGGGGAATCGGAAAATTCGCCGAGCGTCGAGACGATGCCGTTCGCCGGGCGATCGATGTGAGCGGGGTAGCAGGCGCCGCCCCTCGCCGTGACCTCCCGGTAGGCGTCCTCCAAGGAAAGATCGGAGGCGTTGATCAGCAGCCAGGGATATTCCCCGGTCGGCTCGTCGTCCTCCCCGATCAGCAGCTGCCTGCCGAAAATATCGGCGCGGTTCGGGATCTGCGGCCGATGTTCTTCCACGAACCGATCGAACGCCAAAGCGCCCTCCAGATCGGGAAAGAGACAGATCACGTGAATATCCTCCGCCGTCGTCAGTTCCATCCCGGCGACCGGGATCAGACCGAGCGCCTTCGCCTGCCCGAAGAAAGCCGGGCAGTTTTTCGCGCTGTTGTGGTCGGTCAGGGCGACGATATTCAGCCCGTTCAGCACCGCCATTCCGGCGATGTTTCCCGGCGTCATATCCTCGTCGCCGCAGGGGGAGAGGCAGGAGTGGATATGCAGGTCGCAGAAGTAGCGGCTCATACGCCGTACCCCGCGAGCAGGGAGCAGACCTCGTAAACGGTTTTGTCGGTGGAGTAGACCGCGATGCCGTTGTCGCGCGCCGCTTCCAGCGCGTCCGGAAGCAGGGTAACTCCCTCCGCGAGCAGAACGGCGGCGGCGTCCGCAAGCCCGGCGACCGCCAGGACGTTGCGGTTGTTCATGATGGTGATCCAGAGATCGCCCTCCCGGACGTGGCTCATGGCGCGGCTGAGCAGATCTCCGGCGTAAACGCCGAGGATCTCCCGGTCTTCCTCCCGCGCGGCGATCACCGCCGGGGAGAGTGCTTTTTCGAGATCGGAGAGTTTCATGGCGCTCCTTTCCGCGGCTTTCGCCTCGCGTTATTCTTTCCCGTCTTCTTCCTTTTTGGAAAGAGGATTCAGACGGTCGAGATAGGATTGTTCTTTTCTTTGTTCGAGATACCGGTGGAAGAGCATCCGCATATTGACGGTGCATTCGTCCGCCGTCGTCTCGCCTTTCACGATGTCCTCTGCGAACGCCATGCAGGTCGGCGCGCCGCAGGATCCGCAGTCGATCTTCGGCAGCGTCTCCATCACGGCTTCGATGTCGCCCATCATGCGCATCGCTTCGGCTTTGTCGTCCGAAAGCGCGCTGTACGGCTGGTATTCGACCGTTTTCTTGTTAAAAAACTGATCGGGGATCCAGGGGCTCGCCGGGCGGTTGGGAGACACCGGAAGGCATTGCTTGAGCGATTGGAGCTTTGCCTGCGTGACGTAGGGATTTGCGACCGTCATCGCACCGCCGACGCATCCGCCGGCGCAGGCGTTCAGCTCGATAAAATCGATCCCTTCGAGGTCGGAATTGTCGAGCTGTTCGAGGACTTCAATGCAGTTCTCAATGCCGTCCGCCGCGAGATAACGCTCGTTGAAAAGCGCCTTCGCCTCTCCTCCCGTGGTAGCCCACCCGATGCCGACGATGCCGGCGTCGGTGCTTTCCGACGGCTCGTCCTGCCGCGCCTTCATCACGTCGAGCAGGGCGAAATAAACGTCTCTGACCGAGAGCACCGCGTCGATATAGTTGCGGTTTCCGGCAAATCCGTTTTTCACGTAACTGACTTTCGCCGGGCAGGGGGAGATGAAAACGATCCCGATGTCCTCGTCCGAAAGTTCAGGGTGTTCTTCTTTCGCTTTTTCCCGCGCGAGATACGCCGCGATGTCCACCGGGGGCAGGATCGGCATGATGTTTTCGCACAGGAAAGGATAGTTTGTGGAGATCATACGCGAGATCGTCGGGCAGGCCGAACTGATCACCGGCTTTTTCACGTCCTCTCTCTGCAGATAAAGGCGCGTGTACGCCGAGACGAGCTCCGCCGCGCAGGCCACCTCGTAAACGTCGTCGAATCCGAGATCGCGCAGTCCGCGGATGATCCTTCCGATGCCCGGCATATTTTCAAACTGTCCGTAAAGGGACGGCGCCGGCAGGGCAACGGAATATTTGTAGTTTTTGATGCACGACAGCGAGTCATGCGTGGCTTTTTTCGCTTTATAAGGGCATACCTTGATACACTCGCCGCAGTCGATGCAACGCTCCGCGTTGATCACCGCGCGCCCGTCCCGGATGCGGATCGCCTCGGTCGGGCATCGTTTGAGGCACGTGGTACAACCTCTGCATTTTTCCGCTTCCAGCGAAACCGAATGCTTGTATGTGGCCATGGTAACCTCTTTTCGGGTGTGCCTTTCGGCATACTTGGTTTGTCTTACGGGTTAAAGACGGATTTTCATCGTCACCGTGGTGCCGACGCCGATCTCGGTCTCGATCTGCATCTCGTCCGAGTATTTTTTCATATTCGGCAGTCCCATACCCGCGCCGAATCCCAGCGTCCGGATGTTCTCCTTCGCCGTGGAATAGCCCTCCTGCATGGCAAGCCCGATGTCGGGAATGCCGGGGCCGCGGTCGGCGAGCACGATGGTGATCTCCCGGTCGTCCACGCTGATGTCGGCGGTTCCGCCGTTTGCGTGGATCACCATGTTGATCTCCCCTTCGTACATCGCGATCGAGACCTTCCGGATGATCTCCGGAGAAAGGCCGAGCTGGCGCAGCTTTTTCTTGACGATGACGGAAGCGCCGCCCGCAGAGGAGAAATCCTCTCCGTCGACGTCGAAATGAAAGCGGATCGGCTCACTCATGGCTTTCATGCGCGCCGAGACCGGCGTGGTAGAGAAGCCCGGACGCTTCGTAGGCCCTGAGAGCCGAGCGAAGCACGACGATCCCGGATTCTTCGGCAAGCGCGATGATCTCCGGCGTCGGCATCTTGTTGCGGACGAAGACGACGCACACCATGTCCATCATGTTCGCCGTGCGGATGACCTGGGTGTTGACGAGGCCCGTCAGCAGAACTCCCTGATCCTTCACGTAGGCGAGAACGTCGCTCATCATATCGCAGCAGCAGGCGCTGGAAACCTCGCAGTCCATCATGTCCTCTCCGCAGAGAATTTCGGCGGAAAGCAGCTCGCGTATCCGTGCGATCTTCATTTTCTTAACGGTACCGGGCGATGATGCCCTCAACGTCTTTCGCGGTCAGTCTGCCGTAAACTTCTTCGTTGACGGTCATGACCGGAGCAAGGCCGCAGGCGCCGATGCAGCGGCAGGCGGAAAGCGAGAACTTTCTGTCGGGCGTGCATTCGTCGCCGCCGATGCCGAGGACTTCCTGAAGCTTGTCGTAGATCTCGCCGGATCCCTTGACGTAGCAGGCGGTCCCGAGGCAGACGGAAACGTGGTTTTCGCCCTTCGGCGCAAGCGCGAACTGCGCGTAGAAGGTGGCGACGCCGTAGACCTTTTCGAGCGGAACGTCCATTCCTTCCGCGATCATGTTCTGGACTTCGTAGGGAAGATAGCCGTAGATCCCCTGCGCTTCCTGCATCACAGCCATCACGCGGGACTTATCGTGCTTGTTGGCGTCGATAATGGCTTTCAGTTGTTCTTCCTGCTCTTTCGTTCCCTGGAACGGAAGATTCGAAAGTTTCTTGAGCATAAGATGTTACCTCCTTGAATTTATGCATCTTGTCGGGGGCGCCGCGCGGGCGGAGAAGGAATCCCTGAAAAAATCCGGACGGCTTTCTCAAAGGGTTTCCGCACCGCTCCGCCGGGCAGCCCACTCTTTTCGGATACCGTCTGCCATTATAACATATATTGAAGAAAAAAGCAAGAGGAATTTTTAAGAATTTGCTAAAATTTTAACGATTTTTTCGGCGTTTTTTCCGAAATCGCGGAGGAAAAGGAAAGAAATGTTTGTTAGCATTCGCTAACTCGTTGCTTTCATAAATTCGGAAAGCAGCTCCCGGCATATTCTGCCGGAAAGTTCGGGCGAGCGGCAGGGAAGCGGCAGGCCGTTGTAGCTTCCGGCACGCATACAGAATTTCCCGGTGCTGGTGACGAGGACTTCGTCCGCGCCGAGCAGATCGCTCTCCCGGAAGGCGCGCTTGATCACCGGAACGCCGAGCCTTGCGCAGAGCGCGATCAGATTTTTCCGCGCGATGCCGGAGAGGATATGCCGATCCGAGGGGTGCGTGATCAGGCATCCCCCTTTCAGGATCGAGACGTTTGAGTGCGAGCATTCGGTGACGATCCCCCGTCGCAGAAAGACCGCCTCGTCCGCCGAGGCTTCGGCGGCGGCGCGCGCCGCAAGGACCGAAGGGAGCAGATTGAGCGTTTTGACGTTGCAGTATTCGTATCGCAGATCCTCGTACCCGATCAGCGAGAGCAGCCGCTCTCCCTCCGGCCGCCACGGCTTGACCGTGATCAGAAGATTGGTCCCGCAGTTCGTCTCGTAAGCGTGCGCCCTCTCCCCGGAGCGCGAGGCCTGCATATAGAGGAAAAAGCCTTCCTCCTCGCCGCTCTTTTTCGCAAGATCGCCGAGAAGCCGCAAAAGCTCCTCCTTTCCGCAGGGCGGGAGCAGACCGACGCGCTCCATGTTCCGGTAAAATCTTCGGATATGTTCGTCGGCGAGATAGATCTTTCCCCGCCTGCCGACCGCCGCGTCGTACACCCCGTCTCCGAAATAAAGCGCCCGATCGGTCAGAGGAACGCGGATCTCCTCCGGCGCGCCGGTAAAACCGTTGTAATATGCGATGCTCATATCGTTTTCTCCTGTTTTTTGCGCGGCGGAGAGTCGCTGTGAAGCTTTCATGCAACTTTCGCCGCAGGTTTTTTTGAAAAGGTATGGAAATTTTCCTCGCTTTATGTTATGATATTCCCGAAAACACCCGAAGGTTCAGGAGGAAAATACCATGAACAACGACGTCGCCGTCGTCCGCTGCGGCGGATATGAATATGAAATCGTCCGCGCGCGCCTCGCCGAGGCGATCGGAGCGGTCGGAGGTCTGGATTTCGTGCGCCCCGGCTGCCGCGTCGGGATCAAAGCCAATCTCGTCGCCGCCATTCCGCCGGAAGGCGCCGCCACCACCCACCCGATCTTTCTTTCGGCGCTGACCGATCTTCTGCGCGAGAGGGGCGCCGAGGTCGTGATCGGAGACTCGCCCGGAGGACTTTATACCCCCTCCTTCGTCGATCACGTCTACCGCGCGGCGGGGCTTTCGCTCTGCGAGGAACACGGCGCGGCGCTCAACCGGGATTTCTCGGAACTTTCCGCCGTATACGAAGAGGCGAGATCGGCAAAGACCTTCACCTATACCGGCTGGCTCGCCTCCTGCGACCTGATCGTCAACGCCTGTAAGCTGAAATCGCACGGCATGATGGGGATGTCCGCCGCCGCCAAAAATCTGTTCGGCGCGATCCCCGGAACGATGAAGCCGGAATACCATTTCCGCTATCCCGACTACGACCGCTTCGCCGATATGATCGTCGATCTCGACGAGTATTTCAAACCGGCGCTCTCGGTCTGCGACGCGATCGTCGCCATGGAGGGCAACGGACCGACCGCCGGAACGCCCCGTCCGCTCGGCTGTATCCTCGCCTCCCCCTCGCCGCATAAACTCGATCTTGTCGCCGCCTCGCTCATCGGGCTTTCCCCGGAGCAGGTACCGACTCTGAAAGCGGCGATCCTGCGCGGACTCACCCCCGCCGCCGTCGGGGAACTTTCGCTCTACGGCGATCCCTCGGCGTTTGCCGATCCGGATTTTGAAACGGTCGCCGTCCGCCATAGCCTCCTCTTCCGCGGCGCGTCGGACAACGTGATCGGCAGCATCTTCGGCGGGATCGTGCAAAAGGCGCTGGACAGCCGCCCCGTGTTGCAAAAACGCCTCTGCGTCGGCTGCAACAAATGCGGAAAAATATGCCCCGCCAAAGCGATCTCCATCGTTAAAGGAAAGGCCGTGATCGCAAGGGATAAGTGCATCCGCTGCTTCTGCTGTCAGGAATTCTGCCCGAAGGGCGCGATGCGCGTGCATCGGACGTGGATCGCCAAAATCCTGACAAGATCGGCAAAAAAACCGAAAAGCAATACTTGACAAAGCCGAAAAGAAGTGGTAAACTATAATGTGAAATATGATGGGGAGGTTTCGGCTTCCCCCACGACAACGGAGTATCAGACATGGCGGAAAAGAAAACCGAAAAGAAGGAATACGGCAATTCCTCGATCAAATCGCTGAAAGGCGCCGAGCGCGTCCGCAACCGGCCGGAGGTCATGTTCGGATCGAACGGGCTTGACGGATGTCAGCACGCCTTCATCGAGATCCTTGCCAATTCGGTGGACGAAGCGCGGGAAGGATACGGCAACAAGATCGTCGTCAAGCGTTTCCGCGATCTCTCGCTTGAGGTCGAGGACTTCGGGCGCGGCGTTCCGCTCGGCTATAACGAAAACGAAAAACGCTGGAACTGGGAGCTCGTCTACTGCGAGCTGTACGCCGGCGGAAAATACGACAACAATTCCGAGGAGGCCGCCTACCAGTATTCGCTCGGTCTCAACGGCCTCGGCGCCGCCTCCACGCAGTACTGCAGCGAGTGGATGACGGTCGCGTCCTACGACGGGACGCAGGTCTCGGAGATGCGCTTCAAAGAGGGCGAGCCGGTCGGCAAGCTCAAGGTCAGGGAACTGACCGCAAAGGATACGAAAAAGCGCGGAACGGTCGTCCGCTGGCTGCCGGATGTCCGCGTGTTCACCGACGTAAATATCCCGGTCGAATTTCTGCAGGACACCCTTCGCCGTCAGGCGGTCGTCAACGGCGGCCTCCGCTTCGTGCTTGAAGTGGAAGGGGAGAACGGAAAATTCGAGCGGCAGGAATATTACTACGAACACGGCATTTCCGACTATCTCGCCGAGGTCAACGAAGGCATCGCCTTGACGCAGCCGGTCTATTGGAGCTTCGAGGCCAAAGGGCGCGACCGCGAGGACCTGCCCGATTACAAGCTCAAAGCCGAGATCGCCTTCTGCTTTTCCAGATCCGGCTCGGCCGAGTATTATCACAACTCCTCCTTCCTCGAAAACGGCGGCTCGCCGGATATCGCGGTGCGCACCGCCTTCGTCTACGCGCTGGATAAGCATATGAAGCAGGAGAAAAAGTACGGCAAAAACGATACGAAGATCTCCTTTCAGGACGTCGCGGATAACCTCTCGATCGTCATCAATTCGGCGTCCACGCTGACCTCCTACGAAAATCAGACCAAAAAGGCGATCAGCAACAAATTCATCACCAAAGCGCTCACCGATTTTCTGAAGCAGAATCTTGAGATCTACCTGACCGAAAACCATATGAGCGCCGATCTGATCGTCAATCAGATCCTGCTGAACAAAAAAGCCCGCGAGACCGCCGAGCGTACCAAGCTCGACATCAAGAAAAAACTCTCCGCGGCGTCGACCGATGTGGCGAACCGCGTCGAAAAATTCGTCCCCTGCCACTCGAAAGATCCCGAACTGCGCGAGGTCTATATCGTCGAGGGAGATTCGGCAATGTCGAGCTGTAAAACCGGGCGCAACGCCGAGTTTCAGGCGATCATCCCCGTCCGCGGAAAAACGCTCAACTGCATGAAAAGCTCGGAGGAGAAGATCTTCCAGAGCGAGATCATCGTCGATCTGCTCCGCGTGATCGGCTGCGGCGTCGAGCTGGATTCCAAGCGCAACAAGGGCGACGTTCCGACCTTCAATTACGACAATCTCAAATGGAGCAAGATCATCATCTGCACCGATGCCGACGAGGACGGTTTCCAGATCCGCACCCTGCTTCTGACGATGTTCTACCGCCTCCTGCCCACCCTGATCGAGCGCGGCAAGATCTTCATCGCCGAGTCGCCCCTCTTCGAGATCACCTCCGGCGGCGAGACCTATTTCGCCTACAACGAGCCGGAAAAGACCGAGATCCTCAAAAAACTCGGCGACAAAAAATATACCATCCAGCGCTCGAAAGGTCTCGGCGAAAACGAGCCGGAAATGATGTGGCGGACGACGATGTGTCCGCAGACGCGCCGGCTGATCGCCGTCACTCCGGCGGACAGAGAAGAGACGCTCAGAATGTTTGAGATCCTCCTCGGAGACGCGATCGCAGACCGCAAAAAATTCATCACCGAAAACGGTCCTTCTTATCTGAAAGACGCGGATATCTGACGAATGTGCAAACAAAAGTTATCAAAATATGCTCAAAATAGAAAGGCATCCTATGGCAACACTCAAAAAAAGCGAAAAATTTCAAGGCGTAAAAGGCCCTGTCCTCACGATCGTGATGGACGGCGTCGGTCTCTCGGAAAACAAAATCGGCAACGCGTTCGCGGCAGCCGATACCCCGACGCTTGACCGCCTGATGCGCGATTATCCGACGCTTGCGATCAAAGCGCACGGAACCGCCGTCGGCCTGCCGACCGACGACGATATGGGCAACTCCGAGGTCGGCCACAACGCCATCGGTTCGGGGCAGGTATTCGCGCAGGGCGCAAAGCTCGTTTCTCAGTCGATCGAATCGGGCAAGATCTTCGCCTCCGAAAGCTGGAAGGCGCTGACCGAAAACGTGAAGTCCAACAACTCCACCCTGCATTTTCTCGGACTCTTCTCGGACGG
>CADBPA010000156.1 GCA_902796505.1 uncultured Ruminococcus sp. | reverse complement strand
GGAATCTGAACGAGTACTTCTCGCAGAAGTGATCCGGACCTCCCCGGTCCCCGCGCCGGGCGCGCGGCTGCGCCTCGCCGGAGAATTCGTCCGTCCCGGCGCGGTCTTTGCCGACGTCGGCACCGATCACGGCTATCTGCCGATCTCGCTTCTGCGGAGCGGTGTCATCCGCCGCGCGATCCTCACCGACGTGAACGAAGGCCCGCTTGCCGCCGCAAAGGAAAACGTAAGGCTTGCGGGGCTTTCCAACCGCGCGGAGTTTTATCTTGCCGACGGCGCCGCCTGCCTGGAAGGCCGCGGCGTGACCGACCTTGCCGTCTGCGGCATGGGGGGCGAGCTGATCGCCGCTATTCTTTCCGCCGCGCCCTTTCTGCGTGACGGCGGAGTCCGCCTGATCCTTCAGCCGATGAGCCGCGCGGCGCATCTGCGCCGCTGCCTTCTGGAAGAGGGCTTTGCGATCCTTGACGAGGGGTACGCCGTCGAGGCGGGGCGGGCGTACGTCTGCCTCTGCACTTCCTTCACCGGCGAGCGGCAGAGTCCCTCCGCCGCGCTGTGCGAATTCGGCAGATTGCTTCGGGACGGCGCGAAAACCGAAGCGGAAAAACAATATCTTCGCGCGCGCCTTTGCGCGCTGCGGCGCGCCGCCGACGGAAAACGCCGGGGCGGCGAGGACGCCGAATACGAACTTTCTCTTCTCGAAGCGGCAAAAGCCGCCTTTGATCCGATGCTCTTTTTCCATCCGGAGGAATGAATGATGACCGTAAGAGAACTTTACGACCGCTTTGAGGCGGTCATCCCCCTCGCGTTACGCGAGAGCTGGGACAACGATGGGCTGATGGTCTGCCCCGACGCGGAGAACGAAGTCCGCAAGGCGATCGTCACGCTGGACGTGACCGAGGAGTGCGTCGATTACGCGATCGAAAACCAATTCGACCTGATCGTTTCGCATCATCCGCTCGTCTTTCGCCCGATGAACGCCATGACCGAGGACGACCACGTCCAGCGCAAGGTCATCAAGCTCGTGCAGAACGGCGTCTCGGTCTTTTCCTTCCACACCCGCGCGGACAAGGTCGGCGGCGGCGTGAACGACTGCCTCGCGGAGGCGCTCGGTCTGGAGGACGCCCGCCCGTTCGGCGAAGGCGACCTCGGCAGGATCGGAACGCTCCCTGAGGAGATGACGCTCGAGGACTTCGCCTTCCGCCTCAAAGAGCTGCTCGGCTCGGATTGGGTGCTGGCGTCGGACGCCTATAACGACGTGCGCACTGTTGCCCTCGTCGGCGGAGACGGGAAGGGCTATATCCGCGACGCGTTGGAGGAGGGCGCCGATACCTTCCTCTCCGGCCGCATCGGCTATAACATGATGGAGGACGCGAGCGGTCTCGGCATCAACCTGATCGAAGCCGGGCATTATTTCACCGAAGTCCCGGTCCTCCGCTTCTTTGCAAAGATCCTTTCCTCCTCCGATCCCTATCTGCAGATCGAGCGGTATGATTCCAACCAGATCCGCACTTTCTGATCAAAATCCTTCAAAAAGACAAGAATAGTTTACATATCGAGGGAAAACGTCGCCATGAGATCCTTTTTGCCCGCCGATCCCGACGGGAAGATCAGCCGCGCCTCCTATGTGGTGGAAGCGGCGCTCGAATACTTTGTCACCCTGATCCTCTCGGATCTTTTCCTCTCGGCGCTGATGACCGAGGTCGGTATGTCCACAGCCCTTCAGGGAACCGTCACCGCCATCGGTCAGACCGCCGCCATGCTTCAGCTTCTCGGCGTTCTGCTGATCCGCCGCCGCGTCGGCGTCAAGCGGTTCGTCACGCTGACCTGCCTTTTCAGCCAGCTCTCACTCGCGCTGGTCTATTTCACCCCGATGTTTTCGGGACTCAGCGCGAACGGCAGATCGATCCTTCTCGCTCTCTTTCTGCTGCTCGGCTACGGCTCGGTCTCGCTGATCTCGCCCTTCCGCGCGGCGTGGATGATGTCCAACGTCCCGGATCACAAGCGCGGCAGATTCACGGCGATCAAGGAGATCGTCTCGCTCTATTCCGGCTTTGCCTTCAGTTTTTTGATGGGCAGGGTGCTCGACGCCTATCGCGCGGCGGGGAATATGCGCGGATTCTTCCTGTTTGCCGGTTTCTCGATTCTGATCATCTCGATCCCGCATACGCTTTCGCTGATCCTCGTCCGCGAGCCGGCGCAGGAGCAGGCGTTGCCCGAAGAAAAACCGGTCGGCTTCTTTGAAAATCTCGCCCGCTCCTTCCGGGTGACGCTCGGAAGCCGCAATTTCCGGCTGGTCATCCCGATTTTTGTTCTGTACTATTTCTCGGTGGCCGCGGCGAATTTTTACGGCGTTTATAAACTGAACGTCCTGCTTTTCACGGCGACCTACTCGGCGATCCTGATGCTGATCCAGAGCGTGGTGCGCTCGGTGGTCTCGATCCCGTTCGGCAGGATCGCAGACAAGACCTCCTGGGCAACGCTTCTGACGATCGTGGTACCGATCGCCGCGCTGGGCTATCTCTTTGCCGCCTCAAGCGTCCCGGAAAACGGCCGCTGGTGCTTTGCGATCTATATGGTCCTGAACGGGATGGCGATGGGAGGCCTGAACAGCGCGATGTTCAATATCGCCTTCGATTACGTTCCGCACGAAGACCGCACCGACGCGCTCGCCTGGCTCTACGCCATCGGCGGTATCTCGACTCTGCTCGGAACGCTCGGCGAATCGGCGCTTGCCTCCTATATCGAGAAGAACGGAAACCGCTTTCTCGGACTCTCGGTCTATCCGCAGCAGGTCTTTTCGGTCATCAGCGCGATCTGCCTTCTGCTTCTCGTCGCCTACGTCCGCTTCTTCCTTCTGCGGAAAAAAGGGAAGGGCAAAGAAATCCCGAAAGGAGAAAACCCCGGATGAAAAATCATGCGCAAAACGATCGTGGTCAGCCCTACGGCAGGAATGACGAACTGAAAGGTCCGCTTTCCTCCTGGCGGCAGACGCATCCCTACGGCGTCGGCTGCCTGACCTTCCTTGCCGTCGCCCTGCTCGCCGCCGCCTCGGCGATCGCCCTTCTGCTGGCGTGAGCGTAAAACAGCCGCAAAGCATCAGGAAGGCCGCGGCTGTTTTTCATATCGGTCATTTTCCCGGATCCCCGGCGCGCGCCGCGGGATCTTTTTCTTTCCGCGAAAGCAGTTTTGCCGTCGCTCGGCGAATGCGCGCCTTCGTCCCTTCCGCCGCCTCGGCGAGCGGCAGGCGCACCTCCGCCCGGCAAAGTCCGAGCAGACTCGCCGCGTACTTGACCGGCGTCGGATTGGTCTCGGCAAAGAGCGCGCCCGCAAGCGGCAAAAGCGCCTTCTGCGCGGCAAACGCCCCGGCGGCGTCCCCGGCAAACCAGCGCTCGCCGATCGCCCGCGTCCGCGCCGGGAAAAGGTTGGAGACAACCGAGATCACCCCGCGCCCGCCGAGCGCAAAGACGGTGTACGCCGCGCTGTCATTCCCGGCGTAGAGCGGAAGCGCGTCGCCGAGAGCGGCAAGCGAGATCAGGCGTTCCGCCGAGTCGGAAGCCTCCTTTATGCCAACAATTGTTTGTAATTTTGAGAGTTTTTTCAGAAGTTTCAGCGAGAGATTCACCCCGGTGCGGCTCGGAACGTTGTAGAGAATGACCGGGAGTCCGCCCTCTTCCGCGATCGTCCGGTAGTGCGCTTCAAGGCCTGCTTCAGTGCCTTTGTTGTAATAGGGCGTCACGCAGAGCGCGCCGTCCGCGCCGAGGGAGGCGGCGGCTTTCGTATGCGCGAGGGCGGCGCTTGTGTCGTTGGTACCGGTGCCGAAGATCAGCTTCGTCCGCCCGGCGACGCGGTCGGCGCAGAAGCGGTAGAGCGTATAGCGTTCCTTGTCGGTCAGCGTGGCGGCCTCCCCGGTCGTTCCGCCGACGATCAGCGCGTCCACCCCTGCCGCGATCTGTCCTTCGATCAGCGCCGAAAGCGCGGGATAGTCGATCTGCCCGTCCCGGAAGGGGGTGATCAGCGCCGTGCCGACGCCGGAAAAAATTTCACGTTTTTTCATTTGTTTTCTCATGGTCCTTGAAAAAGTGTCTTCGTTCGTGTATAATAGAGAGGAAATCGGAATTCGGGGACGAAAGATGGCGTGCGGTTTTTCCGTACAGTATCATCTTATGCGAAAAACCGAAATAAGAAACAAAAAGGACAACTATGGAGAAAATCAACGAAGAGATCCGCAACGAGCGGATCCGAACCGATCTGACCACCCACGATTTTTATTACGACCTGCCCGAGGAGCTGATCGCCCAGTCGCCGAGCGAGGAGCGGGACGGCTGTCGCCTGATGGTCGTTCACCGGGAGAGCGGAGAGATCGAACATAAAATTTTCCGCGACGTCATCGACGAGCTTCGCCCGGAGGATATGCTGGTCGTCAACTCCTCAAAGGTCATTCCGGCGCGCCTGCTCGGAAAGACCGAAAAGACGGGAGGCGACATCGAGCTGCTCCTTCTGCGCGCGCTGGAAAACGGCGAGTGGGAAACGCTCGTCCGCCCCGGCAAACGCGCGAAAGTCGGCGCGAAGTTCGATTTTTCCGGCATCCTTTCCGCTGAGGTGACCGCGATCGTCGAAGGCGGCAACCGTACCGTCCGCTTCTCCTACGATACGGCGGCGTACAAAAATATTTACGAAGTCCTCGACGCCATCGGCAATATGCCCCTGCCGCCCTACATCACGAAAAAACTTGAAAACAAGGACGATTACCAGACGGTCTACGCCAAAGCCGAAGGCTCCGCCGCCGCGCCGACCGCCGGCCTGCATTTCACCGAGGAACTGCTCGACCGCATCCGCGCAAAAGGCGTCGGTTACGGCGAGGTCACTCTCCACGTCGGGCTCGGCACCTTCCGCCCGGTCAAGGTCGAGAAGATCGAGGAGCATCTGATGCACGGCGAGTATTTTTACGTCCCGGACGACGTCGCCGCCGAGATCAACCGCCGCCGGGAGAACGGAGGCCGCATCATCGCCGTCGGAACGACCTCCTGCCGCGTTCTCGAATCGGCGTCGGACGAGAGCGGAAAGGTTCATCCGATCAGCGGCGAGACCGGCATCTTCATCTACCCCGGCTACCGCTTCAAGGCGACCGACGCCCTGATCACGAATTTCCACCTCCCCGAATCCACCCTGATCATGCTGGTCAGCGCCCTTGCAAGCCGCGACCTGATCCTGCGTGCCTACGAAACGGCGGTAAGAGAGCACTATCGCTTCTTTTCTTTCGGCGACGCAATGCTCATCGAATAATTTTCCGCCATTCTGCGTTGCTCCTTCGACTCGGTCGGCTCGCCGTACCCCACGTACGCCGTCGCCTTCCTCGCTCGGTGCGCCTTGCCTGACGAAAAATTCTCCTGATGAG
>CADBPA010000155.1 GCA_902796505.1 uncultured Ruminococcus sp. | reverse complement strand
CCGCCGCCGATCGCTTCGGGAAAGGAAGAAGAGATAGACGCAGAAGAGGACGGCGGCGAACCCGCCGCCGAGGACGCGCGCGAGCGTGACCGGCAGACGGAAGCCCTCCTTCGCCACGAGGATATAGGTCAGGCTGACGGCGGACATGAACGCCGCGGGCAGCGCCGTCATCAGCGAGCCGAGGCGATATTTTCCGCGGCTGAGCAGGTAGGCGGTGCATACCCAGAGGGCGATCATCGCCAGCGTCTGGTTCGACCAGGAGAAATAGCGCCAGAGAATGCCGAAGCCGTTGTCGTCCGCGACGGCAAACCAGGTGAGCAGTCCCCCGGCGACGAGAAGCGGGATCGTGATGAACAGGCGGTTTTTGATCTTTTTCTGCTCCAGACCGAAGGTCTCGGCGAGAATGAGGCGCGCGCTTCGGAAGGCGGTATCCCCCGACGTGATCGGGCAGACGATCACCCCGGCGACGGCAAGCACGCCGCCGAACGTACCGAGAAGACCGGTGGAAATGTCGTAAACGACGCCGGACGCTCCGCCCGACAGCGCGTGATTCAGAAGTTCGGTCGATCCGTAGAAGGCAACGCCTGCCGCCGCCCAGATGAGCGCGATGACCGATTCGCTGATCATCGCTCCGTAAAAGACGGCTCTTCCCTGCTTCTCGCTCGTGATGCACTTGGCGATCATCGGCGACTGGGTGGCGTGGAAGCCGGAGATCGCGCCGCAGGCGACCGTGACGAACATATACGGCCAGACCGGCGTACCGTCCGGGTGAAGATTTTTGAGCGAGATCTCCGGGATCGTGTATTCGCCGCCCGACAGGAGGATGCCGCCGAGAACGGCGACCGCCATGAGGATCAGCAGCACGCCGAACGCCGGGTAGAGCTTGCCGATCAGCTTGTCGATCGGCAGGAGGGTGGCGAGCAGATAATAGGCGAGAATGACGATCGCCCAGAAGGTACCGCTCATCCAATCGGGCGTCAGCCGCGCGAGAAGCTCGGCGGGGCTGGTGACGAATACCGTTCCGCAGAGGACGAGCAGGACGACCGAGAAGAGGCGCATCGCCCACTTCGCGCCGCGACCGAGATAGATGCCCGAAAGCTCGGCGATCGAGGCGCCGCCGTGGCGCGAGCTGATCATGCCGGTCATATAATCATGCACCGCGCCGCCGAGGATCGCGCCGAAGACGATCCAGAGAAAGACGACCGGCCCGAACACCGCTCCCATCAGCGCACCGAAGATCGGACCGGTGCCGGCGATGTTGAGCAGCTGGATGAGGAAACTCTTCCACGGCTTCATCGGCACGCAGTCCACGCCGTCGTGATGGGTGAGCGCGGGCGTCGCGCGGCCGTCCGCGCCGAAAACTTTTTCGGCAAGGCGGCTGTAAAGAAAATATCCGGCAAGGAGTACTAAGAAGGAAATCGCAAGTGAGATCATAGAAAAACCCTCATTTTGTAAATTAAAGTTTGCATTTTTATGGATTTGCTTTGGAAAGTGATCCTTTTTTCGGGATCAGTTTTCCGACCGATCTTCCGTCAGAAACGCGAGGATGCGCTCCTTGCAGTCGGGCGCGAGGTCGTAGGAGGCGTGGCCGTAGCCTTCGTAGTAATGCACCGAGAAATCCTCCCGGCCGGCAAACGCCGCGGCGATCCGCTCGGTCGGCTTGATACCGAGCACCCGGTCGTCCTTCGAGCCGAAAAGGTACGTCGGGCAGCCGATCTTCCGAAGCTCCGCGCGCAGATCAAAGCCCCGGCAGCCCTCGGCGAGGATCACGAATCTTTCAAGCTCCGCTTTCGTGACGGTCCCCGCCGCCGCGATCAGCGAGTCCTTCGCCGCAAGGAAGGTCTGCTCCGGATAGACCGCCTCGCCGAACGCAAGATACAGCCCCTCGGCGTCGCCGGCTTTCGCGTACTTCACCCATTCTCCGATCGCCCTGCCGTTCTCCCCGTCCACGTAAGGCGTGGTCGAGCCGAGGATCAGCGCGTCGACAAGATCGGGGTGGAGGATCGCCAGCTGCTGGGCGATCATACCGCCCTGCGACACGCCGTAGAGCGCGATCTTCGTAAGTCCCAGCGCGGCGATCGCCCCGGCGGTATCCTCCGCCGCCTGCCGGATCGGGTAGGGATCGGGCAGATCGGAGCGGCGGTCAAAGAGATAGACGGTAAAGTCCTCTGCCAGCACGCCGTAGGCTTCGGCGATCGCCTCCGCCGCCGGCGTCACGCTCTGCACGCTCAGCCCCGGAAGGATCACGAGCGTCCGCTCGCCCTTTCCGAAGCGGACGTAATCCATCGAACAGTCTTCGGTTTTCACCGTTGCAACGATTTCTTTCTTCATCGTCTCCTCCGTTTACGCCTCCGGCGCAGGGTAATTTTTACTCAGATTTTCTTTCAGCGCGGCGATCTCTGCGCCGCCCGGCCCGATGCCGCGAAGATATTCTTCCGCGCAGGCGGCGAGGTCGGCTCTATCGAGCGACGAAAGACCGAACGCCGACGCAAGTGAATGCAGAAGATTGCTCTCGGCGACCGGGCGATAGACCTCGCTCTCCGGCTTGCGCACAAGGCCGCAGGAGACGAGGAGCAGCAAGAGCGTCAAAAGCAGAGCCAAACCGCTCCGCCGTATTTTCTTTCGTTCGATTTTCATGAAATTTCTCTTTCTTGTCGATTCGTTTCCCCTCCGCGCGCCGCCTTTGCGGATCGCGCCGACCGAGGGGGCGAAAGCCGCTATCCGTATTATAGCACCTTTCGGGGAATTTTTCAATCGCTCCGGATCATTTTTCCGCAAAAAACCGCCCGGCGGGGCGGTTCTTCTATCCTTCGAGCGTGGCGAAGATCTTCTCCGGCCCGATCGGCTTTTGCAGATGCGCGTT
>CADBPA010000154.1 GCA_902796505.1 uncultured Ruminococcus sp. | reverse complement strand
GTTACACCGTATGGGGCTAGCGTTTGCAAGCAAACGGCCCCGCCCGCTGAAGTCGGGCAAGCACTTTGTCCGATTTTATATCACTGTACTGCAAAGCCGATTGTTTTTTTGCTTTCTCACTTCTTCGGGCGGGGCTAAAGCACCGCCCCTACAGACGATAACTCGCTGCCGGTGACTCTGTCGTGCAAAAGTGCGAAACGCGCCCTTGCTGAAATTTAGTACTACACCTCGAAACGCACTATGTCATGCCTTCCCCGCTTGGGTAGCGAATCGGCAAATCTCAGCGGTAGGGCTTGCGACGGCGCGGATCGGCGAGCAGATGCTCCGGGCGGATGCCGTTTTCTTCGAGAAAGGCGACGGCGTCTGCCGAACCGCTCTTCCCTGCCGCCAGCATCAGGCGCGCGCCGCGCTCGCGGTTGATCTCGGTGCCGAGGCCGTCGATGAAGCATTTCGCGTAGAGGTACTGCCCCTTGGCGACCAGCTCTTTCGTATAGGTCGGATCGTTGTGCGCCGCCATGCGAAACCACTCGAACGCCTCGCGTGCGTCGGCGTCCACGACCGAAAAGCGTCGCTCCTCGTCCTCTTCGGGATCGGGCAGGTCGCCTTCGAGAAGCAGATAGGGGTTCCGATATTCGGGGGTATGGAAGGGGATCATCGAAATGCCGATGATATCCGGCTCGAAGACGCACCCGGTCGTATAGAGAACGCCCATATAAAGCTGCGCCTCCACGCAGCCGCGCTCGGCGGACTCGCGCAGATAGGAAACCGCGATCCTGTAGTCCCTCGGCACACCGATGCCGTGCAGATAGAGCATCGCGAGCTGATAGCAGGACTCGCCGCCCTCCATATACCGCGCATAGGAGAAGAAACTCTTCGCCGCCGACGCGTCCTCCGGCACGCCGATGCCGTGCAGAAGGCAATAGCCGTAGCAAAAGGAGGCAAGGGCGTCGCCGTCCTCGGCGCCTTCCAAAAACAGCGCGGCGGCTTCTTCATATTCTTTTCTGTGATAGAGCGTCATCGCTCTCGCCTGATCGTACATATTGCCCCTCCTTTTGTCTGTTTTTGTAAAGAATTGTTTGCAAATATCGCCTTTTCCGGGAAAGTCCGGCGCCCGATCAGCCGATCTTGAAGTCGGTCCCTTCCTTGGAATCGATGAGCGTTACGCCCTTGTCCGAAAGTTCTTTGCGGATGGCGTCCGCCTCGGCGTAGTTCTTCGCGGCCTTGGCGGCGCGGCGGGCTTCGATCTTTTCTTTGATATAGGCAAGCAGTTCGGGATCGACGTCGGCGTGCGCCGCGGCGGCCTTCTCTTCCGCCTTTTTGCGCTCGGCGGCTGCCGCCTCGATCAGTCCGATGCCGAGCACCGAATCGAATTCGGCGATGAGCGAGAGTTTGGTCGCGTCATTGGTCGGCAGTTTGAAGACGTCGTAGAGCGCGGTGACGGCGAGAGAAGTATTCAAATCGTTGTCGAGCGCCGCGCGGAAATTCTCTCTCGCGGCGGCGCAGGCGGCGTCGTCGATCGCGCCGTCTCCCTCTTTCAGCGCGACCACGCGGGCGAGCAGTTTTTCATACGCCGCCTTGGCGTTGTCGAGGTTTTCCCAGCTGAAAACGAGATTTTTGCGGTAGTGCGAGCCGAGGCAGAAGAGGCGGTAGACCTCCGGGGCATAGCCGCGCTCTTCGAGGAGCGAAAGGATCAGAAATTCGCCCTTCGATTTGCTCATTTTGCCGCTCGCGGTATTTAAATGATGGACGTGAAACCAATAGTTGCACCACTTGTGCCCGAAGGCGGACTCGCTCTGGGCGATCTCGTTGGTGTGGTGGGGGAAGGCGTTGTCGATACCGCCGCAATGGATATCGAGATACTCGCCGAGGTGCTTGCGCGCGATGCAGGAGCATTCGATGCGCCAGCCCGGATAGCCGTATCCGTAGGGCGAATCCCATTTCAGTTCCTGATCCTCAAACTTCGATTTGGTAAACCAGAGGACGAAATCGGTTTTGTTGCGTTTGTTACCGTCGGCTTCCACGCCCTCGCGCACGCCGACCGCGAGATCGTCCTCCGAGAAATCGTTGAAGACGTAATACTTTTCGAGCTTCGAGGTGTCGAAATAGACGTTTCCGCCCGCCTTGTAGGCGTAGCCCTTGGCGAGAAGCTCCTCGATCATCGCGATGAATTCGGGGATGCAGGAGGTCGCCGGCTCGACGACGTCCGGCGTTTTGATATGCAGCTTCGCGCAGTCGGCAAAGAAGGCGTCGGTGTAGAATTTTGCGATCTCCATGACCGTCTTATGCTCGCGCTTCGCGCCTTTGAGCATCTTGTCCTCGCCGGTGTCGGCGTCGGAGGAGAGATGTCCGACGTCGGTTATGTTCATAACGCGCAGAACG
>CADBPA010000153.1 GCA_902796505.1 uncultured Ruminococcus sp. | reverse complement strand
CTGACCACGCAAATTCCACAAAAAACGCGCGCTTTTTTGGTGCAATTGTCCATTGACAAAAACGAGCCTTTCCTATATAATTGAATTATATAAAAGATTTAAATGGGAAAGGACTCCGATTTATGAAGAAAAAGTTTTCCTGCCGCGTTCTCGCGGCGCTCCTTGCAACGCTCTTTGTCCTTCCGCTCCTCCTTTGCGCGCCTGCGGCGTCTGCCGAAGGGGAGAACGAGGCTTTTCTTGCCGCCGTCGCCGCCATATCCGACGCCGTAAATCTTGCGGAGCGCGCCGAGGCGGTGGAGTACGCGCAGTCGCTCGCGCCCGCGGCGGATGACAGCCTGCCTGCCGTCGCCGAAGCCAAGCAGAAGCTCGCCGTGCTGGTCGCGGAAATCACCGCGGCGGTCGACGCCTGCGAAAATTATATTACCTACGCCTACGCGGCGCTGGACGCCTATGAAAAGGTCGATCCCTATACCGAGATCCGCGGCGCCATCAACAGCGCGCACGCGCTGGACAGCAAGATCGACGAGTCCTACCCCGGCGTTTCGGCGGCGAAAAGCACGCTGCGGTCGGTGGAATCGGCCGTCATGGAGATCGAGGATCAGTGCAACGCCTATCTTGCCTCGACCGAGCGTTTCCTGAACGCCGCGACCTACGAGGCGATGAGCGTCGCGCTCGCCGCCTATGAAAAATCCGAACAGATCCTCGCCACCGTCGTGGTCAACGCCTATCCCGGCGTGGCGGAAGCGAAGGCGGCGGCGGAGAATAAAAGAGCCGAAATGAGCGAAGTCCTCGCGCAGGCGACGGTGTTCGTCGCGGCGGTCAACGCCATCGGGCGCGGAGAAAACCTCTCCGCCGACATTCAGGAGGCGATCGGGATCCGGGAAGTGACCGATCTGACGGTGCCGGACGCTGCGTTTGCCTCCGAAACGCTGGACGGCTATATTGCGCGCTACAACGCCGCCGCCGCATGGGCGAACGCCGAGTTTGAGGGCTGGCTTCTGCGCCTCATCGCCTCCTGACTTTTCCGATCCGGAATTTCCGGGAAGCAAAAATACCGAACGACACCGTGAGGAGAAACTATGGAGCATCTTTTGTTCTCGCGCCGACCGGCAGACCGCTTTGAGGAAGCCTATCCGATCGGAAACGGCAGATTCGGCGGAATGGTCTACGGCGGCGTGCGTGAGGAGAGGATCTCGCTCAACGACGACACGCTCTGGTCGGGTACCGGGCGGGAAAATCCCGCGAAACCCGGCGCGCCGGAGGCGTTTGCCGAGGCGGGAAGGCTCGTCGGCGCCGGCAGGATCGCCGAGGCGGAGGAGCTTCTCGCAAAGAAATTTCACGCCATGTGGTCGCAGATCTATCTGCCGCTCGGCGACCTTACGCTGACCTTCCGGGGCGGCGAAGCCGTAAATTACCGCCGCACGCTCGATCTTGCCGACGCGACCGCCGGGGTATCCTTCCACGGCGGCGAACGTACTTATTTTTGCTCCTATCCCGACGACGTGATGGTGATCCGCCTGAAAAATACGGAGAGGACGCTGTCGTTTACGGCGGCGCTGACCACAGGGCTACGCGCGCTCTCCTGCCGCGCCGCGGGCGATCTTCTGATCCTGAACGGCAGAGCGCCGGCGAACGGATGCAACTATTCTTTTATCCAAAAAGAGCCGCTTCTCTATGAAGAAGGGCGGGGAATGACCTTCACGGCGGCGCTGAAGATCGAAACCGACGGCGTACTGTCGGCAAAAGACGGCGCGCTTTCGGTCGAAGGCGCCGGCGAGGCGGTGATCTATCTTACCGCAAAGACCTCCTTTGCCGGGTATGACCGCGATCCCTCCGATCTTCCCCTGCCGGAAGCAAGGGCGCTCGCCGTTCTTGCGCCGCTGACGCGGGAGAAGTATCCCGAAATTCTCGCGCGGCATCTTTCGGACGTGCGCGATCTGCTCGGCCGGGCGGCATTCTCGCTCGGCGGAGAACACCGCGATACGATCGGGACCGAGGAGAGGCTTCGGAGCTTCGACGGCTCCGATATGGGGCTTTACGAACTTCTCTTCGCCTTCGGGCGGTATCTCACCGTCGCCTCGTCGCGCCGGGGATCGCAGGCGACCACCCTGCAGGGCATCTGGAACGAACTCCCGGCGCCGCCGTGGAGCTCCAACTATACGATCAACATCAACACCGAGATGAACTATTGGCCGACGCTGCCGGCGTCGCTGCCCGAATGCTACGAGCCGTATCTCGCCCTCGCCGAAAAACTGCACGCGAGAGGGAGAGCGGCGGCGAGGGATTTTTACGGGGCGGAGGGCTTCGTCTCGCATCACAATACCGATCTGTGGGGGATGGCGAACCCGGTCGGGATCGGTCGGGGCGGCGAGGCGTGCGTGTACTCGGATTTCCCCTTCTCCTCGGCTTGGATCGCCTCGCAGATCTACGATTATTACGAATACACCCTCGACCGCGGGGCGCTTGCCCGGATCTATCCCGTGATGGCGGACGCGGCGCGGTTTTATCTCTCCATGCTGACCGAGGACGGCGACGGAAATCTGATCTTCACGCCTGCGACCTCGCCGGAAAATCACTTTCTCGCCGAGGGCGGAAAGCACTCGCTTGCGCGCCAGACTGCGTGCGGCCAGACGCTGATGCGCGAGCTGTTCGTCCGCACGCTGCGCGCCGCCGGAGAGATCGGCGGAGAGGAAGAACTCGCGGAAAAGATCCGCGCGGCGCTCGCAAGGCTGAAAAAACCTGCCGTCGGGCAGGACGGCAGGCTTCTCGAATGGGACGGCGAGCGCCCGGAAGCCGAGCCGGAGCACCGGCATCTTTCGCACCTTGTCGGCGTGTATCCCGGCGAGACGGTCTCGGAGAAGGAAACGCCGCAGCTTTTCGCCGCCGCGAAGGCCTCGCTCGAGCGGCGCGGCGAGGACGCCTCCGGCTGGAGCCTCGCTTGGAAGATCTGCCTTGCCTCGACCTTCCGGGACGGTGAAAAAGCCAAGCGTCTGCTCGACCGGCAGCTGCGCTTCTTCGATCCGGCGTCCTTTTGCCACTCAATGCAGGGCGGCGGCACCTTCCCGAATTTTCTCGACGCACATCCCCCCTTCCAGATCGACGGCAACTTCGGCGCCGTCGCCGGAATCGTAAATATTTGTTTACAAAGCAGAGGCGACCGCATCGAGATCCTGCCGGCGCTGCCCTCCGCGTGGAAAAGCGGATCGGTGAGCGGTCTTTCGGCGAAGGGGAACGTCCGCGTATCGATCGCGTGGGAGGACGGCAGAGCGGTCTCGGTCTCGCTTCTCTCACCGCGCGACTGCGATAAGATCCTTGCGACAGGCGGCAGGGAGATCCCGGTCTCGCTGAAAGCCGGGGAAGAATACCGCGTCGCCCTTTGAATTTTTGACTTTCAAGACAGATTTTGCAGACAACAAACGATCCGAAGGAGAACCGAATATGAATTCTTATTATATCCATGAAGAAAACTATGCGGCGGAAATGAAGGAGACGGTCGAGCCGTACCTTGCCGCGCGGATGCGTGATTTTTCCTATTCCGGCAAAGACGGCGCGAAGATCTACGCCGCGCGGTATGACGCGGACGAGCCGAAGGGCAGTATCGTGCTGGCGCACGGATTCACCGAATCGGTGGAAAAATACCGCGAGATGATCTATTATTTTCTGAACGCCGGCTATTCGGTCGCCGCCTGCGACTTCCGCGGCCACGGCAGATCCGCCCGCGAGGTGGAGCATCCGAGGCTGACGCATATCGGAAAATTTGAGACCTACGTCTCCGATTTTTCGATCCTCTGCGACAAGGTCGAAGAGCAGATGCCCCATCCGATCTTCCTTTTCTCGCATTCGATGGGAGGCGCGGTCTCGGCGCTGCTGATGGAGCAGAGGCCGTCCTTTTTCCGTGCCGCCGTCCTCTCCTCGCCGATGATCGCCCCGGCGCGCTACGGTCTGCCCTATTGGGTGGCAAACCTCGTCACCGGTCTGCCCCGCTGTCTCGGGCTCGGCAAACAGATGCCCGGAAAGATCTCGGATCATTTTGACGACGGCGGATACGCGGCGGCGTGCGGCACCTCCGAGGCGCGCTATCGCTACTATTCCGATCTGCGCCGCGCGGACGAGCGTTTCCATACCATTCATCCGACCTTCTCCTGGACGAACGAGGCGCTTCACGTCACGAAAAAAGTCCTCAAAAAGGGAGAGCCGGAGAAGATCGCCGCCCCCGTGCTGCTTTTCAGCGCCGACGGCGAGGAGGTCGTGCTGGTCAAGGAGCAGAAGGATTTCATCGCCCGTGTGCCGGGCGGAGAACTCTGCGAGGTGAAAGACAGCAAGCACGAGGTCTATATGAGCCACGACGACGTGCTTTTCCCCTACCTTGAAAAAATCCTCGCTTTTTACGAAGAAAATCTTGCAAAGTGACAAAGAGCGTGCTAAAATAAGAAAGGTTTTTGAGAACTGCGGCGCGTGCGCCGCGGGAAAGGACGATTTATGATCCGGAACACCTATACTTATCTCAAACCGGGAGACGCCCGGTATACCGGTGCGGCGGACGACTGCGTGGCCTTCACCCTCCGTCATCAGCTGCTCGACCGGAAAACATGGCGGAATTTCGTGGAGGTCTTCCGCCACGACAGCGACGACTACGATCGCGGTTGGCGATGCGAATTTTTCGGAAAGATGATGCGCGGCGCCTGCCTGACCTACGCCTATTCGGCGGATGAGGAACTGTACGCGGTGCTGGAATCCGCCGTGCGCGATCTGCTCTCCGCCCAGAGAGAGGACGGCAGATTTTCGACCTACAGCAAGGGAAGAGAACTGCACGGATGGGATATCTGGGGCAGAAAATACGTGTTGACCGGGCTTCTGCATTTCTATCGCATCTGCAAGGATGAGAAACTGAAGGAACAGATCCTCGCGGCGCTTTGCCGCCACGCCGACGCGCTGATCCGCGAGGTCGGCCCGAACGAGGGGCAGGTCGGGATCTGCCGTACCTCGAACTTCTGGCTCGGCGTCAACTCGGCGTCGGTACTCGAACCGACCGTCGATCTTTACAAGATCACCGGCGAGCCGAGATATCTCGATTTCGCCTCTTATATCGTCTCCACCGGCGGATGCTCCGGGGGCGACCTCATCGCGCTGGCGCTCGAAGGGAAAAAGATGCCCTACGAATATCCCGAAGTCAAGGCGTATGAGACGATGTCCTTTTTCGAGGGCGTTCTCGCCTACTACGAGGTGACTGGGGAGGAGAAATATTTCGAGGCGGTGAAGAAATTCACCGAGGCGGTCGCACAGACCGACGTGACGGTCATCGGATGCTCCGGCTGTACGCACGAGCTGTTCGATCATTCGGCGCTCCGCCAGGCGGAGTACTCGGAGATCATCATGCAGGAGACCTGCGTGACCGTCACCTGGATGCGCCTGCTCTCCCGGCTCTATCTTCTGACCGGGGAGAAACGCTATATGGACCGCGTGGAGGTCTCCGCGCTGAACGCGCTGTACGGCGCGGTGAATACCGGGCTGGAAAAACAGTACTCGCAGTATCTGAAGATCTGGCTCGATCCCTTCCCCTTCGACAGCTACAGTCCGCTTTATAACAACAAGCGCGGCGTCGGCGTCGGCGGATACAAGGAATTTGCCTTCGGCGGCGGATACGGCTGCTGCGCCTGCATCGCCTCCGCCGGGACGGCGCTCTTTCCGCTGGACGCGACGGTGACGGCGGACGATACCGTCGTGATGAATTTTCCGCTTCCGGGGACGGTGCGCGCAGACCTTGCGTCGGGCGGCGTCTGTCTTTCGACCGAGAGTTTTTACCCCGCGCGCCCAGTGTGGGAAACGACCGTCGGCGTGGAGCGCCCGACCGCGTTTACGCTGCTCATCCGCGAGCCGTGCGGCATGAAGAACGCGCGCGTTTTGCTGAACGGGGAAGAGATCCCCGCCGAGCGCGAGGGCGGCTATCTGAAGATCCGGGCGACCTTCCGGGGCGGCGAGCGAATCGCGGTGCGCGGCGAGTACGCGCTTCTGCCCTTCCGCGTCGGAGAACGCACCGCCTTCCTTTGGGGACCTCTGGTCCTCGCGCGCGACAGCGAAAAGGAGGAGGGCGACGCCGACCTGACCGAGGCCTTCGCCGTGATGACCGACAAGGGGCGGCCGGGCTTCCGCGTCGCAGATCCCAAGGAAGGGGAACTGCTGCGGATGTATCTGAAGCGCGCCGACGGCGGCGAGGTGCTTCTGACCGATTACGCTTCCTGCGGCAAAAAATGGCGCGGCAGGAAACTGCTTATGACCGTCTTTATGAATATCCGCAATCTTTGATACGCGTCTTGACAGAAGGAGAAATACGATGAACTATTTTCTTGCGATCGACCTCGGCGCCTCCGGCGGCAGACATATCGTCGGCTGGGAGGAGAACGGAGAGATCCGCACCGAGGAGATCTACCGCTTCCCGAACGGAATGGACGAGAGGGACGGCCACCTCGTCTGGGACACCGACCGTCTGTTTTCCGAGGTCAAGACCGGGATCCGGAAATCTTTTGAGCGCTTTCCGAAGATCGAATCGCTGTCGATCGACACCTGGGGCGTCGATTACGTCCTCTTGCGCGGCGACGAGGAGGTCAAGCCGACCTACGCCTACCGCGACCACCGGATGGACGAGGTGATCGACGAGGTGCACGCGATCCTTCCCTTTGAAAAACTTTACGAAAAAACCGGGATCCAGTTTCAGAAATTCAACACGGTCTATCAGCTGTACGCCGACAAGAAGGCGGGGCGGCTCGACGGCGCGACCGATTTTCTGATGCTCCCCGAATATCTGATGTACAAACTCACCGGTGTGCGGAAAAAGGAATTCACGAACGCGACGACGACCGGGATGGTCAACGTCGATACGCTCGAGTTCGATCCGGAGATCTTCTCTCTGCTCGGTTATCCCGAAGCGATGAGAAAGAAACTCGACCGGCCGGGCGATTTCGTCGGCAGGCTGAAGCCGGAGATCGCGGCGGAGGTCGGAGGAGACCTTGACGTCGTCCTCTGCGCAACGCACGACACGGGTTCCGCCGTCGAGGCGATCGATATGGAGGAGAACGCTCCTTATATCTCCTCCGGCACCTGGTCTCTGCTCGGCGTGAAAACGCCGCGCGCGGTCAACGACGAAAAGAGCCGCCTGACCAATTACTCGAACGAAGGCGGCGTCGGCTACAACCGCTATCAGATGAACATCACCGGTATGTGGATCATCCAGAGCCTGCGCCGGGAGATCTGCCCGGATATGCCCTACGGCGAGATCGCCGAGCTGGCAAAGCGCAGCGGATACCGCGAGACCTTTGACGTCAACGACGAACGCTTCTCGGCGCCGAAGAGCATGAAGGGAGCGATCGAGGACGCGATGCGCGAGGCGGGAAAACCGCTTCCAAAAGAGCCGGGGGATTACTACAATTCGGCGTATCTCTCGCTCGGCGTCTGTTACGATCTCGCCATCCGCGATCTGGAGGCGAACACCGGCCGCACCTACGGCGGCATCTATATCGTCGGCGGCGGCGCGAAAAACGGCTATCTCAACGCCATTACCGAGAAATATACCGGCAAAAAGGTCTACGCTCTCCCGATCGAAGCAACCGCGATCGGAAACCTGAAAGTGCAGATGAAAGCCGCAAAACGTAAATAATTATTATCAAGATAGGAGATTTTCCATGACCAACTACGAACTTGCAAAAGAGAAGTACGCAAAGCACGGCATCGACACCGAGCACGCGCTCGAAGTGCTTGCGACCATCCCGGTCTCCATCCACTGCTGGCAGGGAGACGACGTCGGGGGCTTTGAATCGAAGGGCAGCCTGACCGGCGGCATCCAGACCACCGGCAACTATCCCGGCAAGGCGCGCAATGCGAAGGAACTGATGGACGATTTCGACGTCGTACTCTCGCTCGTCCCCGGAAGCAAGCGCATCAACCTGCACGCCATCTACGCGATCACCGACGAAAAGGTCGAGCGCGACCGCCTCGAGCCGAAGCATTTCGACGCCTGGATCGATTACGCGAAGTCCCGCGGCATCGGCGTTGACTTCAACCCGACCTTCTTCTCCTCTCCGAAGATGAAGGACGGCCTGTCGCTCTCCAGCCCGGACGAGGAGACGAGACAGTACTGGGTGCGCCACGGCAAGGCGAGCCGTAAGATCTCGGCGTATATCGGCGAGAAGATGGGCAGCCCCTGCCTCTGCAACCTCTGGATCCCCGACGGATATAAGGAAGTCCCGGCGGATCGCCTCGGTCCCCGTCTCCGCCTGAAAAAATCGCTCGACGAGATCTATTCGGTCAAGTACGATCCGAAATACATCATCGACTCCTGCGAGAGCAAGGTGTTCGGCATCGGCCTCGAAAGCTACACGGTCGGCTCGGCGGAGTTCTATCAGAACTACTGCGCGCTGAACGGCCTCTGCTGCCTGCTCGACAACGGTCATTTCCATCCGACCGAATCGGTCGCCGATAAGATCCCCTCGCTCCTCGCCTTCCACGAACACGTCGCCCTGCATGTCACCCGTCCGGTCCGCTGGGATTCCGACCACGTAGTCCGCTTCGACGACGAGCTGCGCGAGATCGCCAAGGAGATCATCCGCAACCACGCTGAGCATCGCGTCCTCATCGGTCTCGATTACTTCGACGCTTCGATCAACCGCGTCGCGGCATGGGTGACCGGTGCGCGCAATATGTACAAGGCGCTCCTGAACGCCCTGCTTCTGCCGAACGAGGAGCTCGCCTCCTATCAGGACAGCGCGAACTTCACGAAGATGCTCGCCGTCAGCGAGGAGTATACCACCTTCCCGTTCGGCGACGTCTGGGATGAATTCTGCCGCCGTCAGAACGTTCCGGTCGGGCTCGACTGGCTCGCCGTCGTCGATCAATACGAAAAGGACGTTCTCTCGAAGCGCGTCTGATCTCCGCTCATAAGCGCCCGGCGCTCATCGTAAAAACGCCGGAAAAACAGGGCAAGCCCCCCGCCCCGCGGCGGGGCTTTTTGCCCCGGATCCCCAAAAAAGAAAGGAGAATATTCCCATGGACATCAACTGGAGCGACGTCTGGCAGGCGATCCTGAATTGGCTTGCGACCTCCGGCGTCCGCCTTCTGCTCGCGGTCGTCATCCTGACCGTCTCCTTCCGCTTGATCAATCTCGTCGGGCGGAGGATCGTCCGGCGCGCGGAAGCAAGGCATAAGTTCGACAAAACGATCGCCGAAACGCTGGTCTATTTCATCAAGATCATTCTGAAGATCGCCATCGCGGTCTCGCTCGTCTCCTTCGTGGGGATCGACACCTCCGGCATCGCCGCGCTCATCACTTCGTTCGGGGTGGCGCTCGGCGTGGCGTTCAACGGAACGCTCGGCAACGTCGCCGGCGGCGTGCTGATCCTCATCACCCGCCCCTTCCGCATCGACGATTATATCAAGGTCGGCGAATACGAGGGAACGGTGGAGGATATCCGCATCGTGCATACCCGCAT
>CADBPA010000152.1 GCA_902796505.1 uncultured Ruminococcus sp. | reverse complement strand
TTGATGATCTTGATATTTCCGCCGGCGTCGACGATCTGCGTCGTGCGGATGCCGATCTCCTTGACCGTGCCGCGGAAACCGTTCACGACGATGATGTCTCCGACGTCAAAGACCTTCTCAAAGACGATGAAGAGACCGGCGAGAATATCGGAGATCAGCGGCTGCGCGCCGAGACCGACGACCAGCCCGAGGATCCCGATGCCAGCCAGAATGGCGGTCGTATCCACCCCGAAGGTCTTGAGGATGAAGAAGAGCAGGACGATCACCGCCGCATACTTGATGAGGCTGCAGAACATATCCACGACGGCTTTGCCCTTTTTGAGCGGAATGCTGATCCAGCCGATCAATTTGCGGACCGCCCAGCTGAGGCCGAGGAAGAAGATCACGTAGCTGATCAGGCGGACGGCGATGTTGTATTCTCCGGCGTTGCCGAAGAAGTAGAGGCTGCGCCAGAAGCTATTCAGCGGATCGAACATCCATCTGCCGAACGCCATCAGAAAGGCGTATACCATCAGGATGAGCAGCGCCGCACAGCGGATAAAGAAGCCGGCGGTCGGCTTGAAATCGGTTTCTTTGTTTTTCATTTTCATTCTCCTTTTTCGGAAAAGCGCTTGACCGCGCTTTTCTCTTGGTAAAAATTATAGCATAATCCGACCGGATAGTCAAGTATTTTTCTTTTTTTGATAAAAAAGATCCGGCGGTGCGCCGGATCGGGGAATTTATGATCGTTCAGAGCGAGCGGATGGCTTTTTCGAGAATTTCCTCCGCGTCATAGCCGCGCACGTCGAGCATTTCGGCACAGATCAGCCGGGTTTCGGGGATGCCGAAATACTCGGTCGCCATCCGGCGGATCAGATCGTAGCTGAAGTCCGGAAGATAGGGGCCGCCGGCGGTCGTGACGTAAAAGAGCCTTTTTGCGCGGCAGAGGCCGTGCGGGATCCCGGCGTCGGTATATTCCGAGACGATGCCGGTCACGTAAATATTTTCGAGATACACCTTCAGCAGAGCGGGGAAGGAGAGATCCCAGAAGGGCGCGGCGATGACGATGACGTCCGCCGCGGCAAATTCCTTTGCGAGGGCAAAGGACGCGTCGGCGTAATCTCTCTTTGCGATCCGCTCGTCCCGCGCCTGCAGAGCGGCCGCCGAGAGGGGAGAAAGCCTCTCCTCCGCAAGCCTGCGCTCGCGGTATTCTCCGCCGAGTTTTGCGAGCAGGGCGGAGGCGAGGCGCGCGGTGCGCGATCCCTCCCTGACGCAGGCGTTGACGTAAAGGATCATCTTATTCGATGGTGAGAATGTCCGAAAAACCGGTCACCTCGAAGATCTCCGCGACCGTTTCGCCGACGTGGATGAGCTTCATTCCGCCCTCGCCGAGCATCCGTTTCTGCGCGGAGAGGAGAACGCGAAGCCCTGCCGAGGAGATGTATTCGAGCTTTTCAAGATCGAAGATCAGCGCGTCCTTGCCGGGAAGCGATTTCTGCAGTTCGTCTTCGAGAAGCGGCGCGGTCGTGGTGTCGAGCCGTCCGTCGAGCGAGAGGGTGAGAATATTGTTTTCGTTTTTGGTTTGGATCGTCAGCATAAAAGTTACCTCTTTCAATCATTTTCGGAAGGATCAGCAGCGGATCTTTCCGCGATCGGAAAGCTCCGAAAGAAAACGGCAAAGGCCTGCGGGATAGTTGCCGCCGTCCGGCAGGTTGGTGTCGCCGAGGCGGACGAGCTTGTTCGTTCCGTGGTAATCGCTCCCGGCGGTCACGTAAAGGCCGTAGCGGTCGGCAAAGCCGAGCATTTCGTTTTGCAGCTTTGCCGAAAAACCGGAGTAGAAGGCCTCCACCCCCTGCAGGCCGAAGCCGATGAGCCGGCGGAGGCGCCCCTCCATCTGCTCGCCGAGAATGATCTCGTCGCCCCGCCCGAAGGAGGGATGCGCCAGCACCGGAATGCCGCCCGACGCAAGGATCGCCGAGATCGCCTCTTCGGGGAGAATATATTCGCTCTTCGTGTGGAATTGGTTGATATAGCGGCAGATCGCGTCGGATATGCTTTCGGCGTATCCGTATCGGACCATCAGTTTTGCGATATGCGGCTTGCCGGGGTTGTTCTCGGCGTAAAGCGAGGCGACGTCCTCGTCGGAGAAGGAAAAGCCGAAGGTCTCTTTCAGAAAATCCAGCCGCCGGCGGAGTTTGCTGACGCGGTAGCCGTGTCCTTTCTCGAAGATCTCGCGCATCGCCGGGGCATCCTCGTCAAAGCCGTAGCCGAGGATATGATATTGCCCCTGCCCGTCCTTGCAGGAAAACTCCACGCCCGAAAGAAAATCCGGATCGCCGTAGCGGAGAAGCCTGCGTACTTCGGCGCAGCCCGCCGCCGTGTCGTGATCGGTCAGCGCAAAGAGCGTGATGCCGGTCTCCTTGATATGCCGCAGAAGCTCCGCCGGGGTATCGGTCCCGTCGGAGAACACCCCGTGCATATGCAGGTCGATCTTTTTCGGAAAATTTTTCATCACAGCTCCTTTTTGAGCGTCAGAATGTTCTTCCCGTCGGCGTATTCGTAGATCACGTCGTCCATGATCTTCTTTGTCATGAAGATGCCGAGTCCGCCGATGTCGCGCTCTTCCGCCGGGAGGGAGATGTCCGGATCGTTCTTTTTTGTGGGATCGAAAGGCTTTCCGTTGTCAACAAAAATTAGCGTAACGCGGATCGGATCCTCCGAAATCTCGACGCGGACGGTCGCTTTTCCGACCTTGGGCGCATAGGCGTAATTGGCGATATTGACGAAGATCTCCTCCGCGGCGATCGCGATCTGCATCCGCAGCTTCGCCGGGCATGCGCAGGCTTCGAGATGCTGTTCAATGAAGGAGAGCACTTCGGGAAGGCGCTCGCTCTTTGCCTCGATCTCCATCTCGTTGCGCAAAAAGAGCAGGCTGTCGGTCGAATGGAGCAGGTCGATCAGCTCGCCGGTCCAAAGGTCGATCTCGGCTTTTCCCGCCTCGGTCTCCAGCCCGTGGCGGCGGATGGAGCGGCGGATCATGCGGGCGTAACCGATGACGCGCGCCTTGTTCTCCACCTCGCGCAGTTTCTTCTCGTCGTTCGTTCCGAGATAGGCGGCGAGCACCTTGTTCCAGAAGGTCTTCGCCGTCTCAAAATCGAATCCCTGAAACCGCTTGACCGTCTCGTGATCGTACTCGGAATAGCCGATGAAGGAATTGTAGATGCTTGCAAACTCGAAGATCGGATGACCGACGGCGAGGGTGTCCATATCGATGAGCAGGACCTCGTCGCCCTGCAGTTCGAGATTCTTCGTGTGGTAGTCGCCGTGGATCATATGATCGTCGTGCGGAACGGCCTCAATGAGCGAAACGAGCTTGTCGCCCTCTTCTTTCGGCAGATAGTCCTTCATGAATTTCGCCCAGCCGAGCGCGGTCTGCTTCATATCCGGCAGCTTTCCTTCGGGGACGAGCGTGCCGTGGATCTTTTTCAGCATCTCGGTGTATTCCTTCACGCACCAATCCATCCGCTCCGGATGCTCGGCGAGGATCTTCGAGAAGCAGCTCGCGTTCAGAAGCTCGAAGACCGAGCCGTAGCTGTTTCCGACGCGCACGACGTCGTAGGAGATCGCCGTCGGAATGCCGAGAACGAGCGCGATGCGCGCGACCTCGCGCTCATGCTGAATGTCGGCAAGCGCGTCGGCGTTGTTGTAGACCTTCACGACGTTGTCCTTGTCGATGCGGTAGATCGTACCGTTCGCGCCGCGCCCGATCTCCTCGCAGCCCTCCACGCTGACGACGCGGTAGGCTTTTTCCACCGTCATCATCTGCGTAAATCCGGTCATATCGAGGATCTCGTAAACCTCGCTGTTCACGTTCGTGATGCAGAGATCCGGCGCGCTTTTTTTCAGATGCAGGATCACGCGCAGTCCCGCCGAGGAGATGTATTCGAGCTTTTCGGCGTCGATTCTGACGGGGAGCTTCTCCCGGCCGGCGACGGCGGCCAGCACCTCTTCTTCCACGGCGTGCGCGTTATTGGAGTCAATCCTGCCCGAAAGGGCGATGCGGACCTCCTCGTTCGTGATCGTTGTCTGTACTTCGTTCATCATATCGATGCGTCTCCTTTTTCTTCGGATTCCGGCTTCCCCGGATCGTTTTGTTTCGGCGTTGTTCCTTTGTATTCGAATCCCAGCATCGTCAGGTCGTCGAACTGCTCGGCGTCCCGGACGAAATCATCCACCGCGCGGCGGACGTTTTTCAGCATTCGGTCCGGCGCGGCGTCCGGCTCGCCGTTCAGCGCGGCAAGCATCCGGTCGGTGCCGAAGAGCTCCTTGTCGGCGTTCGTCGCTTCGGGAACGCCGTCGGTGTAAAGGAAGAGTCTCGCGCCGGGTTTCAGATCGAGCTCGTATTCCTTGTATTTCATACCGCTCATGCCGCCGATGACGAAGCCGTGCTTATCCTTCACGATCTCAAACCTTCCGTCCGGCTGCATCAGCACCGGGTATTCGTGTCCGGCGTTCGCGGCGGTCAGCCGGCCGGTGGAGATCTCCAGAATACCGAGCCAGACGGTCACGAACATCTCCTCGCGGTTGTTCTGGCAGATCGTGTCGTTCGTACTCACAAGGATCTCCGCCGGGGATTTGCCGAGCTTTGCGTTGCTCGCGAGGATGATACGCGACGCCATCATGAAGAGCGCCGCCGGGATGCCCTTTCCGGAGACGTCCGCGATCAGCATGCAGAGGTGATCGTCGTCCACCAGGAAGAAATCGTAGAAGTCTCCGCCGACCTCGCGCGCCGGATCCATCGTCGCGTAAATATCGAACTCGGTCCGGTCGGGGAAGGCGGGATAGATGTTCGGAAGCATATCCGCCTGAATGCGCGTCGCCAGCGCAAGCTCGGTGCCGATGCGCTCCTTTTCCGCCGTGATCTCGGTGATCTGCTTGATGTACTCGCGCGTCTTGGTCGAAAGCGAGGCGAAGGACTCGGCGAGGATCTCGATCTCATCCCCGGTCTTGTACGCCTTTTCCATTTCAAACACGGCGTCCTCTCCGGTCAGCGAATTGATCCGCTTCGTCATATGTTCGAGCGGCTTCACCACCCGCCCGGCAAGGATCAGCGAGGCGGCGGTGGCAAGCAGGATCAGGATACCGGTCACGATCAGGAAGGTCTGCGCGGATCTTCCGGCGCTTTCGGTGTAGACGTCCAGCGCCCGGCCGTTGATCTCTTCGTAACCGCGCAGCATCTGCTCGGTCGGCTGGTGGGTGATCGCCTTGTCCATCACCGAGACGGCGGCCCATCCGACCGACGGCAGCGGCGCGCCGGTCATGTAATATTCCTTGCCATCCGCCTCGATCAGCGCAAGATCGGTCTTTTCCGAAAGCGCGGCGGTCACGAACTGCGCCAGCGCCGTATTTTCACTCTCGCGCAGATCCTGCGCGTTTTCGGCAAGGTCGGGTTTGAAGGATCCCTCGCTCTGGGAGGAGAACAGCACGTGTCCCTTCTCGTTCACCACAAAGAGGAATCCGCCG